>CAYXFW010000831.1:0-1506 GCA_964464305.1 uncultured Verrucomicrobiota bacterium | reverse complement strand
GGCTCGCGGCTGGTGACGATGTTGCGGGGGTTCAAGGTCCGCGGCGGCGAGGCGCCCAGGTCAAGGTCCGCGACGCCGATCTTGTAATCGCCATTGCCCCAGGCGATGAGCCTGCCGTCGGCGCTGAGGTCCGGCCGGCAGCCACCCAGGTGAAGGTCGAAGACGCCGTCCCCGCCGGCCTCGAGCGCGAGGATGCCATGGGAAAAGCCCATGCCGCCATGCACGGTGGCGACATACCACCGGCCGTCGGCGGACCCGTTCAGCGTATACAAGTGCTTGATCTTCGGATTCGGGTGCTCCCGAGTCCGACCGTTGGCCAGATCGAACACAAAGATGCCGCGCGTCGCGAAGTCCGTGAGCGAGTATTTGTCGAACTCCCCCTTGAGAAAGGCGACCTGTTTCCCGTCGGCGCTCCAGCAGGGTTCGCGCGCGTTGTCGGCGATCTTCCGGCGGTTTCCGCCGTCGGCATCCATCACGTACAGATTCCGCGCCCGGGTTTCGCCGGCGCCCTCGTCCGCCACGAAGCAGATCCGCGAGCCGTCCGGTGAGGCCTTGGGATAGAGTTCGTCCACGCCGGGCGTCCGGGTGAGATTGAGCGCCCCGCTGCCGTCGGCCCGCATCCGGTAAATCTCCCAGTTCCCGTCGCGCTTCGTCTCGATCAGGATCCGGTGGGGATAGTCCTTCAGCTCCACGAGCAGGTCCGGCGATGCGCCGTCCGGCTGCTGCGGCGGCGAGCCCCAGACCGCAACCGGGACCGCCGCGGCAAACACCCATCCCGCAAGCCAGCGACACCTCATGCCGTCAACCATGCCATGCGAGGCGCCAAACCGGCAAGCCGCCCGGCCGCCCAGCCGGGGACAGAGAAAGCCCCCGTACTGTCCCCATGTTCTCCCCGGCTTGGGGGTCGATGGGTTTCAGGTGTCAGGTGCCGTTCGCCACCGGGCTCGCAAAGCCGCAGTCGCGCACCCCGGAGGCCCGCCCCGCCGCAAGGGGCCATGAGGATATGGAAACAGCGGCGGAACTTCCGCCGAGGACAGAGACGATGGTTGAGTGATGAAGGAGGAGCTGCCTGCACTCTGTCGGGCGACCGCGACGCGTTTGGCGCGACCTCGTCCCCCGACCCTCGCCCCTCGCCTCTCAACAACTGCCGTCAGGATGCGGCTCTGCCGTCCCAGCCGGGGATGGCGGCGGCCTGACGGATCCACGCCAACATCTGCGTATCGTCGAGATCGTCCTCGTGGATGTCGATCCAGCGCGCATCCTTGCCTGTGCCTCCGGGCGGAACCGGTCGCAGCGACGTCCCCCGGAAGAAGGTCACCTTGACGTAATGGGTGAAAACGTGGAACCCCAGAAACCAGCCCCGCCCCTCGACGCCATAGAAGGGCGAGTTCCACCTCACGGCCTTGCGGACGTTAGACACGTTGCGCCGGATGAGCGCATCGAGACGGCTCCCGACACCGCGTTTCCAGCCCGGCATGGCCGCGATGTAGGCCTGCACAGGCGCGT
>CAYXFW010000830.1:0-1511 GCA_964464305.1 uncultured Verrucomicrobiota bacterium | reverse complement strand
CCTTTTCTCGATGCCGGAATTCGGCTATTTCGCGCGGCCGGCGGAGTTCTGCACCGGCAGCAGCATCATGCCGCAGAAGCGCAACCCCGATGTCCTCGAGCTCATGCGGTCCCGCGCCGCACGGGTGCTCGCCTGCGCCGGCGTCGTGCAGGAAATCCTCCGTGCCGCGCCGTCGGGCTACAACCGGGATCTCCAGGACACCAAGGCGCCGTACCTGGAGGGGATTGCCGCCACGCGCGCCGCGCTGCGCGTGCTCGACCCGCTGATCCGCGCGACCCGCGTGCATCCGGAGCGGCTGGCGGCCGGGTTCACGCCGGATGTGTTCGCCACGGACCGCGCCCTGGAACTCGTCGCGAAGGGCATGCCGTTCCGCGACGCCTACCATCACGTCAAGGAGCACCTCGACGAGGTCGGCGCCGGCGACCCGGTGCGGGCCGCGGCGCGGAAGAAGCACCTCGGCGCCCCCGGCGGCCTCGACTTCACGCTCCTCCGGAACCGCGCCGCCGGCGCGCGGGGCCTCGCCGCCGCGGAGTTGGATGAATTCCACGGCGCGGTGTCGGGTCTTCTGCACATGACCTATCCGCCGCGACGGGGTGCGTGAACTCTCTCCCGGCATCCGAAACGCCGCCGCCGCTGCCGGACGGGCCGTCGGCATCTCCCCGGCGCCACGGGCGCGGATGCGGGTGTCTTGCCGTCGGATTCGGACTCCCGGGTCTGGCCGTGCTTGTCGTCGCCGCGATGCTCTACGCGGCGCATACGCGCCCGTCGGAATGGCCGGCCGCCGTCGCGGGTGTCCGGCTCGGTCCCCTCCTGCCGCCGTTGGCCGAGGCCGGGCTGACGCCGGACAACGCGGTCTACTGGCTGCGGCTGATCGAGTGGCCCAAGGGCGGTTTCGCTCGCATTTCCGCGGCCGAACGCGACCGCTTCCAAAGACTCGGCGTCGCGGGCGCGCCCTATCCCGGCCATGAGGCGGCGGTGGCGGCCACGCGATCGCAGTTCGACCTCTGGACCCGTGCCGCCGCCTGTCCGCAGGGCCGGCATCCGACCGTGAATTCGATCACCGGGGTGATTGTGCGGCTCACCGGAATCGTCGCACTCGCCCGGCTGGAGTGCTTCCGGGCCGAGACGGCGTGGGAGGGCGGACGGCGCGCGGAAGCCGCGGCCTCCGTCGCCCGCGTGCTCCGCAACACGGATGCCGTCGCCCGGGGTGGGCCGGTGCTCCACCACCTCGTCCGGATGTCGGCCCAGGGCGAAATTCTGCGGTCGGCGAGGCGAATGGCCCTCGCCACCGGGTCGCCGGCCGACCTGTCGCTTCTGGAAGAAGCCGTGCGCACCGCGCACCCCTCGCCCCCGGATCTCGCCGAGGCCATGCGGGACGAACTCGCATTCCTCCGCACCACTGCCCGCCTCGTCTACTCCTCGCCCAACGAACTGATCATGCGCGAGGCGGCGGATGCAGGCGAGGCGGCGGTCCGCGGGCTGGTCCTGCGGGGCATGTTCCGCTTCACGCG
>CAYXFW010000829.1:0-1520 GCA_964464305.1 uncultured Verrucomicrobiota bacterium | reverse complement strand
TGCGGCGCAGGATCTGGTCCGCCGATTCGGCGGCCCGGCCGGCGCGCGACTGGCGCTGGAAGGCGTCTGGGAATTCTGGAAACGGACGCTCGGCGTGGTCTATGCCGAAACACCGGATCCGGCCTTGAACCTGCTGGTCAACGGTTGGCTGGAGTATCAGACACTCGCCTGCCGGTATTGGGGCCGCAGCGGATATTATCAATCCGGTGGCGCCTACGGATTCCGGGACCAGATTCAGGACACCACGGCGCTGCTCCACGCCGCGCCGTGGACGGCCCGTGAACATCTGTTGCGCTGCGCCGGCCGGCAGTTTCGCGAAGGGGATGTGCAACATTGGTGGCATCCGCCCTCCGGTCGCGGGGTGCGTACGCATTGCTCCGACGACTACCTCTGGCTGGCGTATGGGACCTGCCGATATGTCAAGATGACCGGGGACACGGGTGTTCTGGAGGAACGCGTGCCGTTTCTCGAAGGCCGGACGGTGAACGCCGACGAAGAATCGTACTACGATTTGCCCCAACAGTCTGCGGAGGACGGCACGCTCTACGAGCATTGCGTACGGGCGATCCGGCACGGACTCCGATTCGGCGAGCACGGCCTGCCGTTGATCGGCGGCGGCGACTGGAACGACGGAATGAACCTCGTCGGCGCAAAAGGGCGGGGCGAGAGTGTGTGGCTGGCATTCTTCCTGTACCAGATCTTGCAGCGCTTCGCCGGGCTGGCCAAGGACCGGGGCGATGCCGACTTTGCGAACCACTGTATCCAAGAGGCGGGGAAGCTGCAGAATAACATTGAGCTTCACGGATGGGATGGGAACTGGTACCGGCGCGCGTACTTCGATGACGGCATCCCGCTCGGTTCGGCGACCAATGAAGAATGCCAGATCGATTCCATCGCGCAGAGCTGGGCCGTCCTGTCGGGCGCCGCGCCGTCCGAACGGGCACAATCCGCCATGAAGAGTGTGGATCAACGGCTGATCCGGCGCGATCAGCGCCTGATCCGGCTCTTCGATCCGCCGTTCGACCAATCCTTGCTTGAGCCCGGGTATATCAAAGGGTATCTGCCCGGGGTTCGGGAGAATGGCGGACAGTACACGCATGCAGCGATCTGGGCGGTCATGGCGTTTGCGGAACTGGGTCAGACCGAACGGGCGTGGGAACTCTTCTCGCAGCTCAATCCGATCCGGCAGGCGCTGGATCCGGAACAGACGGATCGCTACAAGATTGAACCGTATGTCGTCGCGGCCGACATCTACGCCGTTGCGCCCCACATCGGCCGGGGCGGGTGGAGCTGGTACACGGGCTCGGCGGGCTGGATGTACCGGCTGATTGTCGAGACCCTGCTCGGCGTGCGGCTCGAAACGGACCGGCTGCGCGTGAATCCCCGGCTGCCGCGCGACTGGAACTCGCTCAAACTCCATGTCCGCCACCACGACACGTTTTATCATCTGCACGTGCAACGGGCCGCAGCGGGGGAGACCCGCCCGGCCCGAGTGACCGTCGATGGCCAGGAGCAACCCG
>CAYXFW010000828.1:525-1521 GCA_964464305.1 uncultured Verrucomicrobiota bacterium | reverse complement strand
CGGCACGCCGGCCGCGTCGACGAGCTTCCACGCATGCTTCACTTCGGACACCTTCGGAATCGTTGTCTTCATAGGCTCTCTTTTCCGGAACACGAAACGGAGAATCTAGCGACATGACGGCGTCCTGTCAATCGCGCATTCGCACGTCGCGCATTCGCATTCGCACGGCCGTCGCGCCGCCGCGTCCGCCCGGGGCCCCTCAGGCCGGTCCGAGGCCGAGATCGCCGACGATCTTCCACGCGGAGCCGTCCTGGACAACCTTCAGGGCGCGTTCGGGGAAGGCGGCGGGGAGGTCTTCCTTCAGACGGGCGATGGCCCGGCGCTCGATCTGGAGGCGAAGCCGCTCCGGCACGCGCGCCAGCGTCGCAATCCGGATCTCGACGATGTAGCCGGCCCCGTACCCGGATCCGAACCCCGCCGTGAAAGCGGCGCCGAGCGAGAACAGGCCATCGCTGTCGGGATTCGTCGTCGCCCCGTGGCCGGCCCGCGCGGGATGGCGGGGCAGGCTCCCGCCGAATTCCTGCTCGAGTTCGCCGTCGATCCGGGCGAAGACGGACCGCAGCCGGCTCTCCCATGCTTCGACCCGGGGATGGCGCAGGCTCATGCGGGGGGCGTGGCGGCCGCGTCGCGCTGGCGGCGGACTTCGTAGAGGGCGATGGCGGCGGCGACCGCCGCGTTGAGCGAGCCGACCTTGCCCCGCATCGGCAGGCGAAGCACGCCGTCGCAGGTCTGCCGGACCAGCCGGCCGACCCCCTGCCCTTCGTTGCCGACCACGATCGCCGCCGCGCCGTCGAGCCGTACATCGGTGTGGAGGGGAGCCTCCGGAAGCGCCTCCAGCGCATAGACCCAGATCCTCTTCTCCTTCAGTTCGGCGATCGCGCGAACCAGGTTGGTCACCTGGGCCACCTGCAGGTGTTCGACCGCGCCGGATGAGGCGCGGACCACGGCGGGCGTGACGGCGCACGCGCGGTCCCGTGGCAGGATGACCCCCCCCAC
>CAYXFW010000828.1:0-515 GCA_964464305.1 uncultured Verrucomicrobiota bacterium | reverse complement strand
CGTCGGCGCTGCGCATCATGGACCCGACATTCTGGGGATCCTGGACGTGATCGAGCACGAGCAGGAACGGCGGTTCGGCCGCCGGGGTGGCGACGTCGAACAACGCATCGAGTTCCACCCACGGATAGGGACCCGTTTCGAGGGCCATGCCCTGGTGGTGGCCATTGGCCGTCAGCCGGTCGAGATCCCGCTTCTCGGCGGTCGCCACCGGGACGTGCCGGTGATGCGCGAGACGCAGGATCTCGGCGGGCATCCCCGTCATCTGCATGCCCCCGGCCACGAGAAGGCGGTGATAGATCCGGCGGCCGGCCCGCAGCGTTTCGAGGAGGGCCTGCCGCCCGTACAGGATCTCCACGCCGGACCCCGGGGTTTCCCGTTGATGTCGCATGCGTATTCCTATAGCATCCCGCACGGCCGGTTGGAATGGTTTTTCGGTGCAGGATCGATCGAACGCATGTATGTCAGGCTCATGGCAAGCGTGGCTGCGTCCGCCACCGCAGGCGTCGTCGCGGCGC
>CAYXFW010000827.1:0-1521 GCA_964464305.1 uncultured Verrucomicrobiota bacterium | reverse complement strand
CGTGCGGGTTCGATTCCCGCCGCCCGCTCCAGTCGTTCCCTCAGCCGGGCGGCGCCGGTCCGCAGTCCGGGGCTAGAGGCGCGCCGGGTCGGCCAGAAACCGCAGGCCTGGTCCCGCGCCGATATTCAGATCGAAGACGACGCCGAAGTTTCGAAACGCCGCCATCAGGGCGCTGACCGTCCGGGTGGTCGCGTCCACCGGCCCCTCGAAGCTCTCCAGCCGCTTGATGGTCTGGACGCTCAGACCCGCGGCCTCCGCCAACTCCGCCTGTTCGACGCGGCACAGCGCGCGCGCGCCGCGGATCTGGCCCCCCGTCGGCACCCTGTATGGCATAGCGTTTTCTCCCCCGAAAATTCCGCTTGTCGTCTGATGCTTGCCTAATTCGCTCCGTCTTCCGCCCCCGGTTGATACCGGGGTCATTCGGGGCGCGTCGGCTTCAGAGGCCGGCCCGCAGGGCCACCTGGACGAGGCCGGAGAGTGAGCGGACGCCCAGCTTGGTCCGGGCCGTCGCGCGATATTCCTCGACGGTGCGGGCGCTGATGCCCAGATCGCGGGCGATCATCTTGTTCGTCTTGCCCGCCACAAGTCCGCGAAGCACGTCCTTCTCCCGCGCTGACAGCGTCAGAACGGCCTCTTGAGCGCTCCGCCTCCCCGCGTCCCGATCAGGTTCCTTCGCCGCGGCGTCGATGGCCTTGTGTACGGCGGCGATCAGGGAGGCCTCGTCTAATGGCTTCTCCAGAAAGTCCGCAGCCCCTTGTTTCATGGCCTCGACGGCCATGGTCACATCGCCATGCGCCGTGATCATGATGACCGGCAGGGTTATCCCGCTGGCCTGGAGGTGGACCATCAGTTCCAGCCCGCTCATCTGCGGCATCCGCAAGTCGGTGATGATGCAACCGGATGCGAGGGCCGAGGTTGTCGCGAGAAAGGCTGCAGTCCCTTCGTAAGTCTGCACCCGGAAGCCCGCGACGGTCAGTAACAGGGAGAGCAAGAGGCGGCACGGCTCGTCATCGTCTATGACGTGAATGACTGGATCAGGCAGGCTCAACCAGGACCTCCTCAGCAATCACAGGCAGTGTGAACCTGAAGACCGCGCCGTGCTTCCAGGGGGTGTCAAACCACAGCCTGCCCCCACGGGATTCGACGATGTTGCGTGAGATCGCCAGACCGACCCCCATCCCCCCGGCCATCGCCTCCCTGGCGTTCCGGACCAGGTTCACAATGACTTGCTGAATCTGGACACGGTCGATCAGAGCGGGATCCCGTCCAGGTTCAATCTCCCAGCTCTCGGCGACGTCATGGCTGCCAGCCATCGCCAGGACCGCGGCCTCCTTCCGCACTTCGGCGATGTCCTCCCGCGATCGGTGAGGCTCGCACTTGGAGATGAAGGTCCGCAGGCGCCGGATGATGTCGCCGGCCCGGATCGTCTGTTGGATACCGCTGCGAAGGGCTTCCCGGATCACGGAAATGTCCGGCGAGGGTTCGTCCAGCAGCCGTGCGGACAGGGGGGCGGTCGCCACG
>CAYXFW010000826.1:0-1523 GCA_964464305.1 uncultured Verrucomicrobiota bacterium | reverse complement strand
CTGAATCGTTCCGGCTAGGCGGGGGGCGAGAGGTAGATTCCGGTCACGGCCATGTCGTCGAGATATTGCCGGCGGCGTCCGGCGTGCCGGAGGGTTTCTTCGACGAGAATCGTGGCCATCTCCGGCCAGTAGTTGAACTCGCCCTCGGGGATGCGCCGGTCGGCGCCGCGCATCACGTGCTCGAACCACGGTTCCAAGTACAGCATGTCCCGCGTCAGCCGGAAATTGGCGGAGTCCATCTGCGCGCGCAGGTGGGGCATGTAGATGCCGTCGGTCACCAGGAGGAGGCAATCGTCCGGCGTCAGGTCGACCGGGACGACGGCGTCGTGCAGAATTCGCGCGACGAGGTCGTCGTTGTCCAGGCCCAGGAATGCCCCGAGACGTTTGGTCTGCTCGACCATCTCGGTCTGGAAAAGGGTGAGGACCCCCTCGCGGGCCACGACGTCGCCGAGCGCATTGTGGTCGCGGGTCATGCATCGAACCTCGAACTGACGTTCGCCGCTGGCCGGGTCGATCCCGCCGCGACGGATGCGGTACGCGCGGCAGTCGCCGAGCGACAGCACGCGGCACTCGGAGCCGATCATTACGGCCATGGCGAGGCAGAATCCGAACGCCGCCTTGTCGTGGGCGACGCGAAGGTTGTGGATCTGCCGGCTGTGCCAGAGCAGATGCCCACAGACTTCCTCCACCAGCGCCCCGATGTCGTCCGTGCGGGTGGACGCGATGGATTCGCCCAGGTGGCGGTTCATCACGTGCATGTAGTTCCGCCACCGGAGCCCGTGCGGGTGGCCGATCATGTCGGCCACGCCGAACACGGCTCGCGCGCCGTGTTCCGCGCGGAGGCAAAAGTCCGACGAACGTCGCGGGTACGTGAAGGTGAAGTGCTCGGGAAGCGGGGCGGGCATGGCCTCAGCGCATCTCCTGGCCGCCGGTCACGTTGATCGCCTGTCCCGTCATGTAGCCGGACTGTGCGGACGCGAGGAACACGACCACGTTGCAGACATCCTCGTAGGCGCAGCCCCGGCGCATGGGCACCTGCCCGGCGTAGGCGGCGCGAACCTCGTCGACTGTCTTCGCCCCGGGCACTTTTCCGGCGCGGAGATACTGCACGAACAGGCCGCGGTCGGGATCGGTCCAGAGCGGCGAGTCGAGCAGGTTGCCCGGGCAGATCGCGTTGCACCGGATGCCGTGCGGCGCCACTTCGAGCGCCACGCTCTGCACGAGGCCGATCCCGCCGAACTTGCTGGCGGCGTAGGCGGAATTGGCCGCGCTGCCCTTCTTGCCGGACTTGGAGTTGATCTGCACGATCGATCCGCTCCGCCGCGGCTTCATCACGCGGCAGGCATGCTTGAACGTCAGAAAGTTCCCGAAGAGGTTCACGGTCATCACGGCGCGCCACTTGCCGGCGTCGGCCTCGGCGATGGGCTCGGCGATGAGGATGGCGGCATTGGCGACCGCGAGGTCGACGCGGCCGAATTCCGACACGGCGCGGTCGAAGAGCCCCCGAACCTGGGCTTCGTCCG
>CAYXFW010000825.1:0-1524 GCA_964464305.1 uncultured Verrucomicrobiota bacterium | reverse complement strand
TCTGCAGGGCAAGCTGGACGCCGCCACCGCGTCCATGGCCAAATACTGGGTCACGGACATCCAGGGCGAAGTCATCGACGAGATGCTGCAGCTGCACGGCGGCTACGGCTATATGAACGAATATCCGATCGCCCAGCTGTACAAGGACGCCCGCGTCCAGCGCATTTACGGCGGGACCAACGAGATCATGAAGCTCTTGATCGCGCGCACACTCTAGCCCACCGGCTCCGGTCTGGAGGCGCGTCATGGGTCAGTGGATCGCTTGCATCGTCATCGTCGCCGCCGCGGTCCTGTCCGCGCCGTGGCTGCTCGACGAACTGCGGCGCACCCGCCGGGGCGGCGGCGCGGGGACGGGCGCGGCCCTGCTCGAACTCGATCGCATTCTGAATCCGTCCACGGAGCATACCATCGCCGCCCGTCAGGAGACGGTGAAGGAAGACCCCGGCAAGGGCGACCCGCCCGCCGACGATGACGACGGGACGCCCCGATGATCCGCCTCCACGTCAAGGGCCATGCCACAGGCCTCTTGAGATTACGTACACAAACGCGTACATTATCGACATGAACGCGATCTCCGTCACCGAACTCCGCAAGAATCTCGCCGCGAACATCGAGCGGGTCACGGCTGACCACGACTACACGATCATCACACGTGAAGGCGGCAAGCCCGCCGCCGTGCTGATGTCGCTGGAGGACTTCACCTCCTGGCAGGAGACCGACTATCTCCTGCGCAGCCCGGCGAACGCAGAACGCCTGCGCAAATCGATCGCGGAACTGGATGCCGGGAAGGGCCAGGTCCGCGACCTGGTCGAATGAAGGTCACCTTCCAGGACGAGGGATGGGAGGACTATCTCCACTGGCAGGTTCATGACCGTAAACTGCTGGGGAAGATCAATGCCCTGATCAAGGAAGGCTGCCGCATGCCGTTCACCGGCACGGGCAAGCCCGAACATCTGAGGGGTGAGCTCTCCGGCTGGTGGTCTCGCCGCATCGATCAGGGACACCGCCTGATCTACCGAAACACCGAAGATGGCTTGCTGATCGCCCAGTGCCGGTATCACTACAGCCGATGATCCGTCTCCACCTCGCCCAGCCCCTCGCGTCCGGCGCCGCCCTCGCGCCGTCGTTGGACCAGTCGCGCTACCTGACCCAGGTGATGCGGCTGAAGATCGGCGACGAACTGCTGGTGTTCAACGGCGTCGACGGCGAGTGGCGGGCGACCCTCACCGAGATCCTCAAGAAGGGCGCCGTGCTGCGGGTCGAGGCACAGGCGCGGCCCCAGTCGGCGACGCCGGACCTCGAACTGCTGATCAGCGTGGTCAAGAAGAGCGCGCTGGAGTTCGCGGTCGAGAAGGCCGTCGAACTGGGCGTGCGGCGCATCCGGCTGGTGATCACCCACCGGACCCAGACCCAGCACGTACGCATGGACCGGCTGGACGCCATCGCCATCGAGGCGGCCGAACAGACCGGGCGGATGGACGTACCGATGATCGACGAGCCGGTGAGGCTGGGCGAGCTGCTGGA
>CAYXFW010000824.1:0-1524 GCA_964464305.1 uncultured Verrucomicrobiota bacterium | reverse complement strand
GCCGGGTGCGGCGGTTCACCCGGGCAGGACTGCGGCCCGACTGGGAGATCCGTGCGCCTCGCGGGGGACGGCTCGGCGAGCGATTCGTGCCGCTGGATCGCGTGGGCGTGTACGTGCCCGGCGGGGCGTCGCCCCTGGCCTCGACGGTGCTGATGACCGTGCCGCTCGCGGTTGTCGCCGGCGTGAAGGAGATCGTGGTCTCGACGCCCTGCGGGGCCGACGGTCGCGTCGATCCGCATATTCTCTACGCCCTGCGGGAGGCCGGCGCGACGGAGGTCCTCCGGCTCGGCGGAATCCAGGCCATCGGCGCGATGGCCTATGGGACCGAGACGATCCGGCGTGTGGACAAGATCGTCGGCCCGGGCGGGCCCTACGTGACCGCGGCCAAGCGTCTGGTCTACGGCTCCGTCGCGCTCGACATGGTGGCGGGCCCCAGCGAGGTTGCGGTGCTGGCGGACGGCACGGCGCGGGCCCGGGTCGTGGCGGCCGATCTTCTTTCCCAGGCTGAGCACGGCACCGGTCACGAGCGGACGCTGCTGGTCACCACCTCGGTCCGGCTGGCGGCGGCGACACGCCTGGAACTGGCCCGGCAGGCGGCCGACCTTCCGCGCCGGGACCGCATCCGGACCGTACTGACGGAGCGCACATGGATCGTGGTTGTGCCGGACCTGGCCCGCGGCGTCGACGTGATCAACCGGTTCGCGCCGGAGCATCTCGAGATTCTGACGCGGGCACCCCGGCGGCTGCTGGACGGCATCCGTTGCGCCGGCGCGGTCTTTCTTGGGCCTCACACGCCCGAGAGCGCAGGGGATTTCGCCGCCGGGCCCAGCCACGTGCTGCCGACCGGCGGCACCGCACGGTTCTTCGCCGGACTGACGGTGGAGGATTTCCGCCGCCGCATGAGCGTGGTGGAACTCACCCGGGACGATCTGGCGGAGATGCTGCCCGCCATCGAGGCCTTCGCCCGAGTGGAGAGCCTGCCGGCGCACGCCCGGTCGGCGCGCGCGCGGGTTGCGACGGCGGCCGGAACGTGACAAAGTAACCGGACCCGCCGCACCCGCGACACGCAATGCGGTGCAGGACGGGGTTGTCGAAAAGAACGGGGTTCGGGGTATGTCGCAAACGAAAGACGATCAGGCGGGCGCGAGCAGATGGCCGGGATGGACCGACCGGCGTGTGGGCGACGCACTGACACTCGCGGCCGGAATTCTGTTCCTGCTGGTCTGCACGATGTTACCGCTGGTCGGCCCCGCGGCGGCGTACGGATCCGGATCCCCTGGCGCGGCCACAGCGGAGCATTACGGGCGCAACCGGATGGCCTTCGCCGCGGTGCTGCTTGTGACCATGTCCGTCTCGTGCGCGGCCACGGCTTCCAAACTGATCGCCCGTCGGTCGGCCGGCGGACGTCTTCCGTGGGTCGCCATCGGGGTCGACCTTGCCTGCGCCGCCCTGTTGACCGTGTTTGCCGCCGGCCTGCTCACCATCTGACGGACTGAAGGACTCGCAATGGCCACGAATACGAAT
>CAYXFW010000823.1:0-1524 GCA_964464305.1 uncultured Verrucomicrobiota bacterium | reverse complement strand
GGCCGGTGTCTCCGCCGCCGCCATCCACGGCAACAAGAGCCAGACGGCGCGGACGAGCGCGATGTCCGGCTTCAAGGCCGGCAAGGTGCGCGTGCTGGTCGCGACCGACATCGCCGCCCGCGGCATCGATGTCGACGGCATCACGCACGTCATCAACTACGACCTTCCCGCTGAAGCGGAGACCTATATCCACCGGATCGGTCGCACGGCCCGGGCCGGGGCGGACGGGGATGCCATCGCCTTCTGCTGCGCCGAGGAGCGCGACGACCTGCGCGCGATCGACCGGCTGATCCGGCGCGCGATCCCCGTGGATACGGCTCATCCGTACCACTCGGAGACCGCCCGCAACGCGGTCGGCGAGGCTGCCCGCCCGCCACCCAAGACGGGCCGCGGCGGCCACGGCCGTTCGCAAGGCGGCTCACGCGGTGGCCACGGCGGCGGCGGAGGTCATGGAGGGGGACGTCCCTTCCAAGGCACCCGCTCCTTCGGCCGCGGCCGAAGGTAGGACGGAGCCGGCAGACCGCACACGGCCCGGGGACGCCTCTGTAGTCGCGACCGAGGGTCGCGGCAGGCAAGTGCTTCTCGATGCGCTTCGCCGCGACAAGCCCGTCGAGGCGACAGCAGACCCCTCCGGCGCCGCATCGTGGCCGCCGTTGCTTGTCTCTCGTGAACAGGACCCGCAGAACTGCCTTGCGCTCGGCAGGAGTCCCCCGTTTTTGATCGTCCGGCGCGTTCCGGTGGGGTAGCCTGCCTGCATGGAGGCCGTGGCATGATGGCGGCATGGCTGGACTTGCTCTTCCCGCGGGTCTGTGCGGGATGCGGCGCCGAGGTGGCGGAAGCCGGCCGTCACCTCTGTTGGGACTGTCTCGCCGACCTCCAGTACATCCAGCCCCCGTTCTGCGACCGCTGCGGCGATCCGGTATCCGGGCGCGTCGACCACGCCTTTACCTGTCCCCTGTGCATCGAGCGCGGCGAGGGTTTCGACCGCGCGCGTTCGGCGGTCCGATACGAGGGTGCCGTCGCGGCCGCCGTGCGTAACCTTAAGTACAACAATCATCTATGGGTGATCCCCGATCTTGGCGGGCTATTGGAGGCCGCGGTCCGCGTGCATTATCCCGACCTCGCCTTCGATTGGGTATCGTGGGTACCGCTGCACCATGCGCGCCGGAGGGCCCGCGGCTTCAATCAATCGGCGGAACTGGCCCGCGATCTGGCGCGCCGGCTCGGGATTCCGGCGGGTGCCACCGCCCGGCGCATCCGGGCGACGCCGAGCCAGACCCGTTTGACAGTCCCCAAGCGGGCTGATAACGTCCGCGACGCCTTTCGGGCGCGCAGTCTGCGCCGGTTGGGGGGCTGCCGGGTGCTGCTGGTGGATGACGTCATGACCACCGGGGCGACCACGAACGCATGTGCGGCGGCCCTCAAGGACGGCGGGGCGGCATCGGTTTCGGTGATTACGGTCGCGCGAGGCTGACGCAGGCGCCTGCGGAGCGGCGTGACGGAGGATTCCGGCATATGGCGCTT
>CAYXFW010000822.1:640-1526 GCA_964464305.1 uncultured Verrucomicrobiota bacterium | reverse complement strand
TTCGCGAGGGCCGCCTCCGACGCGGCCTCCCGTTCCCCGGACTTCGCGCTTTCCGTCTTCGCGACCAGCAGGTCCGACAGCGGACCGGCGCTCTGAAAGTACGGCGCGGCGAGGTCGGGACGCCGGGCCCGCATCATGGCTGCCCCGGCCCGGATGCCGAGGGCGGCGGGATCGATCTTGTCCTTGAGACGCGCACACTGTTCCTCGAACGGAATCTGCGCGGGGATCAGCTCCGCCGTCACCCAGCCCATCCCCTTGCGCCGGTCGATCCGTATCCGGTCGCCCTGCACCCCGGCAATGCGGACCTCCGTCTTCGCCCCATCGAGCATGAGCTGGACCGAGGTCCCCTTCTGGGCCTCGAACGTCGCGAGCAGCATCCGGTCCGCCGAGTCCGCCTGTTCCATCCACGCGGCAATGCGCCGGACCCCATCCTTGTCGATCGCGACCGTGGCATCGTCGAGGAAGGCGCCGCAGGCCTGCCGCGCCTTTGTGAAGTCACCCTCGGACGCGGCATCGGCCACGGCGGCCAGGGTTTCGGTCTCCTTCTGTTTTCCTTCGCTTTCGGCGCGGGCGGTCATTTCCATGGCTTCGCGGCCGGTGTCCCGGTAGCGCCGCGCGGCGGAGGCCATCCGTTCGGCCAGCTCGGCGGCGAACGCGCCCGTGTATCCGGTGAACACGCCCGCGGCGGCCTCGAAGTCCTTCCGGTCCGCCGCCTCCTTCGCCCCCGCCTCGAGCCCGGCGAATGCCGCCTCGACGGCCGCAGCCCGGGCTGCGCGGAGCCGGTCCACCTCCGCCTTCGCCATCGCCTCGTACCGGGTGCCGGCCAGTTGCTTCGCAGCGTCCTCGACTCCCGCGATGGCACGGTCGTATTCGCCCGGGTTCGCGG
>CAYXFW010000822.1:0-630 GCA_964464305.1 uncultured Verrucomicrobiota bacterium | reverse complement strand
CCTGCGCGGCTTGCGCCGTGCGCTGCCTTTCCAATTCGGCGCGTTGTCCCGCGCGACGGACGCCGAGGAACGCCGCCAGGGCGCCGACGCACAGGACTGCGACGATTCCCAGGACCAGCGCCTGCCGGGCCGGTGACGCCGGCTTCGCGGGCCGGGACGAGGAGGCGGCCGCGGGGTGCGGGTGGATGCCGCCCTTCGGAAGGACAAGCTTGATCTGCGTCGTATGGCCGGCGCTCTTGTGGCCCATAAGGGACCTGCCCTCGCCCGGGGCCACGGCGGCGGGCGGCTTGGACGCGAGCACGGCATCGATGTCCCGGATCAGGTCCTTCCAGTCCGCGTA
The DNA here is from genome assembly GCA_964464305.1 of uncultured Verrucomicrobiota bacterium. Taxonomy (GTDB): domain Bacteria; phylum Verrucomicrobiota; class Kiritimatiellia; order PWTM01; family PWTM01; genus VGWF01. The sequence continues at coordinate 290 of CAYXFW010000822.1, read as the reverse complement.
GCGGTCCTCGCGATTCTTCGCGAGCATGATCCGGAGGAGGCCGACGCAGTGCTCGGAGATCTGCGGATTGGCGTCCCGCGGATCGGGCAGGACTTCGGTCGCCTGGCGGCGGAGGATCTCCAGGACGTTGTCGTCGTCGAACGGCGCCAGGCCGGTGACGGCATGGTAGAGGGTCGCACCCAGGGAGTAGACATCGGCCCGGAAGTCGAGGTCCGAACGGCCCTCGGCCTGCTCGGGGCTCATGTAGTTCGGCGTGCCCATGACCGAATCGGCCATCATCGGACCGTCGG
>CAYXFW010000821.1:476-1528 GCA_964464305.1 uncultured Verrucomicrobiota bacterium | reverse complement strand
CCTCGTTCCCGTAGAAAACGCAGTTGCGGACCTCGAGGCGGGCAGGAGTCCCGCCACGGTCGAAGACGCCTCCTCCTTGCCGTGCATGATTGCCCGCGAAGGTGCACCGGAGAATCCTGGGCCAGGTGGCGTACATATGAAGCGCCACGTAAACACCGCCGCCGGCATCCGTGGCTGTGTTGTCGAGGAAGAGATTCTCCTCGATCCGCCCGCCGTAGGTGTTGTTGACTGCGATGCCGCCGCCCCTCGTGCTTTCGTTGTCCCGGATGATGTTGCCTCGGATCGTCGCCGGAGCATTCTCGAGCAGGGTGATGCCGCCTCCGGGGGAATCGGCGTTGTAGAACTCGCGCGAGTATGCCATCCGGCCGCCACGGATCGTGAAGCCCTCGATCATCGTGGATGAGGGAGTGTGGTAGGCATAGACGACGCTCCCCCGCCCGTTGCCATCGAGGAACGTTGCGTTCGGTCCGCTTTCCGATTTCAGGACGATCCCGGCGTGCTGCTCCAAGAGAACCAGGTTCTCGTAGTAGACCCCCGGCGCGACGAGGACCGTGTCGCCGGCGCCCGCATCGTCGAGCGCTTCCTGAATCGGCTGGGGACCGTACGGAATGATCGTGAAGGGGACGGACAGGAGCACTTCGTCGAAGAGTTCCTCGATCTTGAGCGAACCGTACGCCGTGTAGGACCCCGAAGGGGCGCGGTACCCCTCGTCGACATGCTGACGCCAGTCCAGGACGTACTCCGCCGACTCCCCAGGTTCCAGGACAAGGTGCGTGACCATCTGGTAGCAGCCCCATCCGGCATGCCAGGTGCTTGCACACCCCGGCTGGCCGGGACCACAGGTATCCGGGTAGACGCCGAACCAATCCTGACAGGTCGTCGGGAAGGTGAATACTGCCTCCGTGCTCCTGTGGTTGGTGATCCGGTACACCATGCGGACCGTGTCGCCGAACGCGAAGTGGGTTCCCGGAAGCTCGAACCGATAGAGGATGGAATCCGCCCAGAGCGTGTCGCAGGCGCATCCGTCGGTGCCTGGGCGAACAGGGGCGATC
>CAYXFW010000821.1:0-466 GCA_964464305.1 uncultured Verrucomicrobiota bacterium | reverse complement strand
GCGCCGGGATTGCCACGAGGGTGGAGATGAGGACCAGGGCTCCGGCTGCGGCGCGGGCGATGGAAGCGGTAGAAACGACGGGATCGGTGGAAGGGATCGCATTGGAACGGTGGCGGCTCATCGGAAAGCCCTCCTCTGGGCGCCTGGGGCGACCTCTGCCCCCGGCGGGGCACACGGAAGACCTGCGGCCTTCGCGGCGATAATGATAGCAGGGCCGAGGTTGTCCGGGCAAGTCGCCCCGCTGCCGGAATCTGACGGTAGAAGGGCGCGCCTCCAAGCGCGCGGGGCTGGATCTGGGCGGGTCTTCGGGTGGGACTCCGACCCGTCGCCACGACACACCCGCCGGAGTCTGCCGGGGATCCCTCGCGAAGCTTCTGCAGAAGAGAACCGAATCAGGAACTCCACTCCCCCGGACACAGAACGACCCGCCAGGAGTCGCCGTCCCGAACGACCACGTAGAAGGCGC
>CAYXFW010000820.1:0-1528 GCA_964464305.1 uncultured Verrucomicrobiota bacterium | reverse complement strand
CGTGCAGTTGCCGGCAGGTCGTCCACCAGAAGAACGACCGGGGATAGCCTTCCGTCAACATCTGCAGGCGGGCCGGCCCCGCGGCGTTCGGCGGCGCGACGACCGGAACCGCGGCGGCATTCGCGATCCCCGGCAGTCCCACAACGACCACGGCCCGGGCGAGGAACTCGCGGCGGTTCAGCGGATGGGCGGATGACGGTTCTGTCATGGCGGATATCCCCGGGTTGAAATCACCGGTGTTCGATGTCGATCACGCGCAGGATGCCATGGGCACGTGGACCGGCAGAGTGTTGCCGCGGGGGTCGAGTCGCTCTCCGCTCCCCACGACACGGCGACCGCACAGGCAAGGCCGGGGATCGTTCCGCCGACAATGTCTTGCCGCACGCTACTTTCCCCCCTTGGAATCCGGCCGCCGCGCGTCGCGCAACGGCCAGTTCGGATCGTCGGTCCGACCGGTTCGGAAGAGTGTTTCGATACGCGCGACGAGTTCGGGATGCGCCGCCGCCACGTCGCGGGCCTCCGTCGGATCCGCGGCCAGATCGTACAGTTCGATCGGCGCATCGCGGCGCTCGTTGCGAAGCCCCTTCCATCGCCCGTCGATCAGGATGGCCTGCGACACGCCGGCGGCGTGGTACTCCCAGCCGAGGGCCTCCGATCGTGCCGCCGTTCCGGGCCGGCCGAGAAACACCGGCAGAAGGCTCGTGCCGTCCGCATCCGCCGGCCGGTCGAGGCCGGCCAGTTCGGACGCCGTCGAAAAGAAGTCCCCGAGGTACCCGACGTACGCGGACACACTCCCCGGCGCGATGCGGCCCGGCCATCGGGCGATGAACGGCACGCGGATGCCGCCGTCGGTGTGGTCGCGCTTGAACCCGCGGAAGCCGCCGGACGAGTCGAAGAAGGCCGGATCATAGCCGGTGAATTCCTTTCGCTCGGGGCCGTTGTCGGACGCGAAAAGCACGAGGGTGCGATCCTCGATGCCGAGATCGCGGAGGCGCCTCACAAGGGCGCCGACCTGCGTGTCGAGGTACGAGATCATGGCCGCGTAGCCCTTCTCCGGCTCCGGCCACGGCCTGTCCTTGTAGAGGCCGAGGTCCGGCGCCTCCGCGCCGTTGCCAAGTTCCTTCGCCGCCTCGTTGTTCGCGTGAGGGAGGGTCGTCGCGAAGTACAGGAAGAAGGGGCGGTCCTTGCTGCGGTCGATGAACGCCAGCGCCTCGTCGAGCATCAGGGCCGGGCTGTAGACGGCCTTCTTCGTTGCGATGCCGCCCATCCCCCACGCGCCGTCCTTGCCGACGGGGATCGGCCGCACCTCGTTCGGCAGCGCCACCCTCTCGCGGTTCCGCCAGACGTAGTCGGGGAAGAAGTTGTGCGCGTGGACCTGGTCGAGGTAACCGAAAAAGAAATCGAACCCCTGCAGCCACGGCGCGCCGGGCATGTCGTCCATGCCGAGCCCCCACTTGCCGACGCAGGCCGTCGCGTAGCCGGCCTGCTTCAGCCGCGCGGCAACGGTCACGTCGTCGCGGGTCAGCGT
>CAYXFW010000819.1:0-1528 GCA_964464305.1 uncultured Verrucomicrobiota bacterium | reverse complement strand
GCATCCAGCGGATCCGGTCATGGGTGCCCATATAGCCGTCGTCGTAATTGACGATGAACTCCACGCCGTTCGTCAGACCGGCGGTGGCTTCGGGGACCACAAACGTCCGGCGAAGGTAGACGGCGGCGCAAACCCCGAACATTCGATTGCTGACGTCCGTCGCGTCGTCGTTGTCCCCATATCCGAAGCCGCCAGGCCCGGCCGACCACTCGTCGTCGTAAAACCCGAGCAGCGTCCACTCCCGGCCGCGCACCGAGGCCGGGGGCGTGGACCCGTCCGGAATGCCGCCGGAGGGCTCGTGCTCTCCGACGAAGTACTGCCACGGCCCCACAAGACCCACCAGCGACACGCGCCCCGTCCGTCCGATCATGCCGAGATCGGGGCCGGCCGCGAACGAAGCCTTCGCATAGCTATGAACCTGGATGGCGAAGACATTCGTTCCCGTGACGAGAAGATTCGAGGCCACCCCCAGCGTCCATGTCTCGTTGGTGCCCGCCCGGTGCAGGTTGAACGCGGTTTGGTCCCGGTACACGAAAGCGCCGGCCGGACCCAGGTTGCGCCGCAGGACCTCCCGGTCGTTCAGGTAGGCCACAAACCCGCTGTCGTAATTCAGTGTCAGGGAAATCGCGTTCGTACTCGTGGCGTTGCTCGCCGCAACCACGAACGGGGAGCGCACGTAGACCGACATGGGAAGATCGCCCAATTCGCCGGACAAATTGGTCGCGTAGTTCGTCCCGAGTCCGAACGGACCGGGCCCTATCCGCCAGGAGGACGCATTGAAAGACCGCTCCATCCAGGACGCCCCCGTCCCGAGGCGGACCGCTCCATTCGTCGCCGTGCGAAGCAGCCGCGCCGAGGGTGCCGCTACGATCTCGTTGATCCTCACGGCGGCACCGACAGGGAGAATCGAGACGGCAAGCACCGCGGCGGCGATCGCAAATCGCGCCGTCGTCGGATCCCCGCTACAGATCGTCGCCATTCCGTCCCCTGTCGTCCTGAACACGAGCATCAACCCTGTCCCATACGCCAGTGTAGAATACGCCGAACGCAGCCCTAACTCCAGCGCAACAAAAATCTACTCCCGACGCGCGCCGGGCGGCTGTGGGAAAGTATGGTGGTATGGCCGTGTGGCGGTACGGCGGTACGGAAGGGGCGAGGGTCGAGGGGCGAAAGAGAACACCCACGCGCGGCACATGCCGGTTCCGACCTCCGCCCTCCGACCTCTGACTTCTGGCTTCCGTCCGGTCTTCGTCCCTCGGGTCTCGGGCCTCGGACTTCGGATCTCGGACCTCGGTCCTCGGTCCTCCCGCCTACCGCCGCCGGCGGCGCAGGAGCCAGCCGGCGATGCCCACCAGGCCCATCAGACCCAGCGAGGCAGGCTCGGGAATGACCGTCAGCGTCACGTCGTTGGCGTTGTACTGGATCTCGAACTGGTTCACGCCGCCCGTCAGCGTGTCGCCGCTGTTCGGCAGACCCGCAAACCGGGTGACATCCAGCGAACTGAACCCGTCGATGATCACGAAGCTCG
>CAYXFW010000818.1:0-1528 GCA_964464305.1 uncultured Verrucomicrobiota bacterium | reverse complement strand
CGAGGACCGGCTGACGCTCAATCCGCTCGCCCGCATGGGCGAGGTCATCCGCGCCGTCGAGGAACCGAAGATCAACATCATCCAGGGCTACGTCCTCTCGCAATTCGCCTCCCGGAACGTGAAGGTCCTGCTGAGCGGCCTCGGCGGCGACGAGCTGTTCGCCGGCTACGACATCCACCGCTTCTGCAACACGCTCGGCCGCGGCCACCGCTGGATGCCGCGCGACGTGCAGAGGGGGCTCCTGGGCCCGCTGGGCCGGCTGTGGTGGCGCGCGCAGGCCACCGGCGGGGCGTTGCGGTTCGAGCATTACCGGATCGGCGGCCAGATCGCGCTTTCGCTGGGCGACCGCGCGCAGTTCTACACGCGGCTCCGCAATGCGTGGGACGGGGACGCGGGAATGTACGGCCGGATCTACGCGCGCCCGGACGATTTCCGCTCGCTGCCGGCCACGCAAACGCACTTCGAACCGTACTTCGACGACGACGGCGACTACCTCGACCAGGTTCTGCGCGCCGAGTTCCAGACGAAGATGGTCAACGACTTCCTCGTCAACGAGGACCGCGTCACCAGCGCCCACGGCGTCGAGGGGCGCGTGCCGTTTCTCGACCCCGCCCTCGTCGCCCTCGCCTTCTCGATCCCGGCCCGTGACAAGATGCGGGGCCGCGAGACCAAGACGCTGTGGAAGGAGGTCGTCGCCGGCGACCTCCCGCCGGCCATCGTCCACAAGCGGAAACAGGGCTTCACGTTCAGCTCGTACCACCAATGGACGAAGGATCTGCGCGGGGCCGTCGAACGCGAGCTCACGCCGGAGTGGTGCGCCGACGCCGGTCTGTTCAACCATCGGTTTGTCCGGACCCTGCTGGATACGCCGCCGCACCCGAACCTTCGCTGGCACTACTTCATGGCGTGGATGATGCTGGGCGCCAAGCAATGGATGGAGATCTTCCATGTCCGCCCCTGAACGCACGGCGATCCTCCGCCGCCTGCGCGCCACCCTCGAGTGGAGCGCAAGCCGGGACTATCGCGGGCACGACAAGCACGATGCCTTGAACAGCCCGTTCGTCTCGGCCTGCACGCTGGGCACGCCGTTTCTGCGTTTCGCCGCGACGCAGGCGGTCATGCGGTTCCCGTTCAATCTCCGGCCCCTGCTCGGCGTGCCCGCCGCGCGGAATCCGAAGGGCATCGGCCTGTTCGCCCACGCCTTCCTCGACCTCGCGGAGGCCGCCCGCGCCACGCCGGGCCTCGTCGCGGACGAGCGCCCGGAGACGTTCGCCGGGCATGCCGCTTCGTTGCTCGCATGGCTCGTCCACCACGCCTCCCCCCACGCGCCGGCTTCCGCGGCGCTGCGCGCGCGCTTCGAGGACGACGGCGATCCGAAGCCCGCCGCTTCCCCCGGCGGCGCCGCGCTGGCGGGCTGCGGCTGGGGCTACCATTACCCGTGGCAGGATGCGGGGTTCTTCCAGCCGCGCCACTTTCCGAACCGGGTCGTGACGTCCTGGATCGGCTTTGCGTTCCTGCGCGCGCACGA
>CAYXFW010000817.1:0-1531 GCA_964464305.1 uncultured Verrucomicrobiota bacterium | reverse complement strand
CTATGCATTCGTAACGTTCTGGCTCGCCACCATCCGCTTCTACTCCTATCCGGCTTTCCCCGCGACCGGCACGCTCTTGTTGGCCGCTCTGGCTCTCACGGGCTATCTACGGGGCGGACGCAGACGGTGGTTGTTCCTATCGGGGATGGCGTTGGGTTTGACGGCACTTCTCCGGCTGGATTTCGGAGGCTACGGGGCCTTGGGGTTCGGCCCGGCATTGGCCTTGTTTGAGTTGCGGAAGCCAAGCGCCGCCGGCGGTGCCTGGCAAACCCGGCCGGCACGTGTGCTGAAGGCCGAAGCGCTTATGGCTGCGGGCGCGCTGCTCGTCGCGCTCCCGCTGTATGCCTACCTGGTGCTTGCCTCGGGTTTCGCGACTGTTTTCGATGACCTCGTTGTGTTCCCGGCAACCGTGTTCCAGGCTGTCCGGCATCTGCCGGTGCCGCCGCTAATCCCCGATTTCAGTCAACTCACCGGCGGGCAATGGAACGACTGGCTGCGGCTGTACCTTCCGCTGGCCATCTATGCGATAGCTATCGTGGTGTCGCTGCGCTGGCTGTTTTTGCGTCCCGTGCCTCCGTCCGACCGTCGCCCTGCCGTGGGGGCCCTCTTCCTGGCTTTGACCGGAACGGGATTAGGGCTGGTCGTGAAGGCGACCTCGCGCTATCACGATCTGCACGTGTTGCCTACGACGATCTGCGCTGTGATCCTGGCCACTGCCCTGATCGGCAGGATCCCGGGGAGGCTCCGGCGGAGCGCCCCGTTCAAGATAGGCTTTGCTGGTCTGGCGTTTCTCTTCCTGCCCGGCCCCTACGTGGCGCATTTCGGCATGCTTGCGGCGCGCGGCCCAACTTCGCCGACGGTGTGCTATAGCCAACTGGCGAGGGCCGGATGCGTCCTCGTCAGCCAAGATGAGGAGCGGGTGGCCGATTACCTGCGGGCCAACACGCGCCCGGACGAGTACGTCTTCATCGGCAATTCGCGGCACGACCTGATCTTCGTCAATGATCTGCTGCTCACCTTCCTGGTCGATCGGCGCAGCCCCACGAAATACGCCGAGCTGCATCCGGGCTTGGCGACGAGCCTGCCGGTGCAGCAGGTCATCGCGAACGACCTGGCAGAGAAGGATGTGCAGTGGGTCGTGACGATGCAGAGCTTGGAATCGCGCGAGCCGAACGCCGGCTCGATCAGCTGCGGCGTGACATTCCTCGACGACTACATCCGGGAGCACTACCGGCCGGAGACTACGTTCGGAAGCTACCAGGTATGGCGTAAACACCCCTGACCGGGAGTGTGTGCACGGACCCTTCATCGATCCTCTGGTATTCTGCCCCTGCCGATCATTGGGTTGAGGCTTTGCCCATCGGGAATGGCCGGCTGGGCGCGATGGCCTTCGGCGGCGTGCCTGTTGAGCGGCTGCAATCGAACGAGGAGCTCCTCCGGGCCTGATGTCCTGCCGGCCATCGCCAGTGCGCCCCAGGAATCCGCCCAACTGGGCAATCCAGCGGGTCGCCTGTCCCAACGTAGGCGGAGT
>CAYXFW010000816.1:0-1536 GCA_964464305.1 uncultured Verrucomicrobiota bacterium | reverse complement strand
TTCCTGGTCAGCGGGCTGTGACACGGCGCCGCCTGGACCTTCGTGCTCTGGGGACTGGTCAACGGGCTGTACTTCATCCCCATGGTCCTGGGCTGGCGGTTCATCTCGTACAAGCGCGACGTGGCCTCCGGCCGTTCGCTGCCCAGCCCGCGGGAGGCCGTGGCGATGGGAACCACCTTCGCGGCCGTGCTGATGGCGTTCATCCTGTTCCGCGCGGAATCGCCGTCGCTGGCGGCGACGCACCTGGTCGGGATCTTCACGCACGCCTGGTCCCTCGAGGGCCTGGCGCGGTTCCTGCCGATGCTGCTGGCCTGCCTCGGGCTCTGCGTCGTGGAATGGATCCAGCGCCGGCGGGCGTTCGCCCTGGAGATCCCGACGCTGCCCGTGGCCCTGCGCTGGGGGATCTACACGGCGGGGCTGCTGGCCTGCCTGCTGTTCGGGAACTCGGGCTCCGGCGACTTCATCTACTCGCAGTTCTGAACGACCCGCCCGGCGGCGACGGACGGCCGCGAGGGCATTTCGACTTGACCACCGGCGTCCCGCGATGGGACCCTCCGCGTCGTTCGGCGACCGGACCGCACCTCCAGATGGAGTGGGAACCATGCCAGGAATCCTGGGCCTGATCGGTTCGCTCGAGATCCCCCCGCACCGACTGTCCCGAGCCGCCGCGACCCTGGACCTGCTGGGGCGCACGCCCGCCCGCACCATCGGGAACGGCGAGTTCACGTTCGTCGCCGCGGCCCTGCCGGACCCGCCCTTGTCCGGCGCCTTCCACGACGAGGACGCCGATTGCGCCGGCTGCTTCGCGGGCGACCTGCACAACCGGGACACGGTTCCCTGGTCGGACATCCTGCGCTGCTGCCGCGAACGGTCCACCGACTGGACGGACGGCGCGGAGGGGCATTTCGCCGCGGCCGTCTATCACAAGCGCGATCGGCGGCTGGACCTGTTCTCCGACCATTTCGGCTGCCATCCGATCTTCTACGCCAGGCACGGGCGCGGCCTGGTGTTCTCGACCCAGCTCGCGGCCTTCGTCCGGCTCGGCGTCGGGGGCGGTTTCGACCGCGAATGGATGCACCGGTTCCTCTACTTCGGCTACTGGCCCGGCACGGGCACCTTCCTGACGGGCGTGAAGCGGCTGCCGCCCGGAACCGTCCTGCACTTCGACGCCGCGAGCGGTGAGCTGGAAACGCAGGCCTACGAGCCGCGTTTCTCCGGCCGCGAGCCGCCGCTGCGGGGCCGCGAAGCGCTCGACGAGGCGCTGGCCACGTTCCGGCGCTGCGTGCCGCCCATGTTCGGGCACGGCCGCAAGGTGCAGTTCGCCCTCTCGGGCGGGCTGGACAGCCGCACCCTCTACGCGTTCCTGCCCGCGGGCGTCGAGCACGCGGCGTTCACCTACGGCATGGCGGGCTGCGACGACCAGCTCGAGGCCGCGGCCACCGCCCGCGGGCTGGGCATCCCCCACCGCCAGCTCTTCTTCGAGGCGCCGTACCAGCGGGAGCTGCCCGCGGCGATCCGCGAGACGGTGTGGCTGTC
>CAYXFW010000815.1:0-1543 GCA_964464305.1 uncultured Verrucomicrobiota bacterium | reverse complement strand
AGGCACAAGCACGGCGGCGGCCAGGCCGAGGGTGCCGAGAGCGAAATAGATTGCCGAACTGATCTTCACCTGACCCACCGCAGTCCGTAGTAGAAGCCGTTCCAGACGTGCAACGCCAAAAGGGGATACATCACTATCGCGGCACCGACATGAAGCACCGTCCAACGGGACAGAGCGCGCTTCAACTTTTCCTGCGCGCCGATCGAATATTCCAGGTCCGCGACGGCGACCAGGAGATCGGGCAGCGGCACGATGGCCAGGGCTTCCGCCGCCGGTGAGGAAGGACCTCCGGCCAAGGCGCGCGCGACCGCGTCGTAGCGCGTCCGCAGCACCGCGAGCATGCCCTGTCGGTCGCGCAGGTCGGAACCGACCTGCACCAGATAGTAATGCCCCGCAAACCCGCTGAACACGACGATCAGGATCGACGAGACGAGCGCGATTCCGAGGGGACTGGAGAACCTATGCCCGCTGTGCACGATGCCCAACAATGCGGCCACCACGCCAGCGTAGACGTGGAACGACAATATCGCTCGCAGCGACGCGTGTTTCGCGACTCGCTCCTTCAGCCACGCGACGCGCTTCACCAGCGAGTAGACCAGGAGAAGAACCAGAAGGGCGGCGCCGGCGATGCCTAACATAGTACCCGCCATGCTTCCGGGAAAACGCGGCGCTTCATGCACCAGAAAGCCGGGGACGGCCAGGGCGAGAACGCTGACGAGGGCTCCGACCGTGAGCTTTTCGGTTTCGTTCACTTCACGCGTCCACGACGAGCGCGCCGGCCGACTTGGCCTGGCAAGCCAAGATGATGCCCCGCGCTTTGTCCGCAGGGTCGAGCCCGTCCTCCACGGCCATCGTCACCGTCCCTTTCAGCAGCGGCACCACGCACGTTCCACAAGTGCCCACCCGGCAGGAGAAATCGATGGCGACGCCGATCGCTTCGGCAGCCTCGAGTACCGACTGGTCCGGAGCGAGCGGGCCGGTCTTGCCGGACTTGCTGAACTGGACTTCGACCTGCGCGGATGGAACGCTGGGGGCTGAAGTGGCCGCTTCTGCAGCCGCGGGCGCAGCCGTCGAGGCGACAGCTTCGGACGGGGCAGCCGCTACCGGGGCAGCGGAAGCGGCCGGAGCGGGGGCGGGCGCAGCGCCCAATGCCGCGCCGAACGCCTCCGTCTTTATCTTCACCTGCGGAACGCCGAGCTCGAGCAGCTGCGCTTTTACCGCTTCCATCATCGGCGGCGGTCCGCAAACATGGACCCGTCGCCGGGAGATGTCGGGCACGGCGTCCGCGATGAATTCCTTGGTGATGAAGCCGAGCTTCCCCGTCCACGAAGACGCATCGGCGCGTGCCATGGTCGCCGAGATGTGCAGGTTCTTGTGTCTTTTCTCCAGGTAGTCGAGTTCCTCGCGGAAGATGAAGTCCTGCGGCGACCGCGCCGCATAAAGGAAATAGATGTCTCCCGGGAAGGCGCGGTCAGTCAGATAACGGACGATGCACATGAGGGGCGTAATTCCGACGCCCCCTCCGATCAGGACGATGCTGTCC
>CAYXFW010000814.1:0-1545 GCA_964464305.1 uncultured Verrucomicrobiota bacterium | reverse complement strand
GGAAGTTTGGCTTCATTCTGATGCTGTTCGGGATCGGGCTGGAGATCGACCTGCCCGGCGGGGCAGGCATCCGCCGCGGCATGACTGCCGCTGTGCGGTGGCTTGCGCCCCAGTACGCCCTCTTGCTTCCCGCGGCCATGGCGGTGGCGGTCCACGTCGGGCACGAGGCGGCGGACGTCGCGTGGCGCAGTGCGGTCGTCGCTGCACTTCCGCTGGCCGGCTGCTCGATCTCCATCGCCTTCCCGTCGTGGACGGCGTTCCGGGGACTGAAGCCCGCGGCCAAGGCAGATCTCCTCCACACGATGGTCTGCATCGAAGTCCTCACCCTTCTCCTGCTTTCGCCGGCGCCGCTCCTCCTGGGACGCGGCGGGGTCGGCGCTTTCCTCCTCCAAATGGGCGGCATGGTCATGGCCGTTGCGCTCGTCTGGTGGGGAGCGGGACGGCTGGCCGGGCTGCTCCACGGCCTGTTCTACCTTATGGCGCATTGGAGGGTGCACTTCATCGTCCTCTTTGTCTTCATCTTTGCCGCCATCGGGGGACGGCTTGGACTCTCTCCGGCCAAGGCCGCCTTCTTTCTGGGGCTCGGCATGAGCCGCGTGACCCGGGAGGGATGGGCCATCGACCACCACCTGCGACCCTTGGGCCAGCGCCTTCTGATCCCGATCTTCCTGGTGAGCCTGGGCGCCCATCTGCCCCTCCGGCTCGATGCGCTGCCCACGGCCGGGCTCGCGGTCATCGCGGCTGGCCTGCTGATGGCGATGCGGCACAGCATGTACCGCCGGTGGGGCCGCCCGCCGGACGGGGTCTCGAACGCGCACTGGCTCATGGGGCCGAACCTGACCATGGTCGCCATCGTCCTGGGCGCCTTCTACGAGACGGGGGCGCACGTGCAACTGGCCGAATGGATGGCCTTCACAGGCATGGCGACCACGATCGGATCCATGTTGATGCTGCCGCCGGACGAGCCGACGGACGATACGGACTCCATGCCGACTCCGGCCGACCCGGCCGGCGCTCCGCCGGAGAACGGGCGATCCGTCTCAGGTTCTGCGCGCGGGGACGACGAGCACGGGACGCGGGGAAGCCTTCAAGACGCCGGAGGCGACGCTGCCGGCGATGAGGTGATGAAGCGCCCCGTGGCCGTGCGAACCTAGAACGATGAGACCTGCCCCGTACTCGGCGGCGATTTTGAGGATCTTCGTGGCCGCATCGCCCTGGACCATCAGGGACGAAACCCCGGAGCCTTCCTCGCGCATCGCGGCTTCGATGGCCTGAAGTTGCCGGTGTTCCTCGCGATAGGTCTGGGCCATCTGCTCGCGCACGGTCACCGGGCCCGGGGAGTAGCCGACAAACTCGGGCTCCGGTGCGACCACGTGCAGCAATCGAACCTCGGCATGCAGCGCGTGGGCGAGATCGCCCGTCACGCGCACGACATCCCCGGTCACCGGGGAGAAATCCACGGCCGCCAGTATGCGCTTCATGGCTTCATGATGACCCCGCCGCCGCGCTTGGCAAGCCCGAACGCGCGACCCAAATCATCGGCTA
>CAYXFW010000813.1:0-1546 GCA_964464305.1 uncultured Verrucomicrobiota bacterium | reverse complement strand
CTGATAACGGACCTTCCGGGATTGGACGAGTCTTGTCAGCGTCATCTTCGGCTTGTAGATCGATTCATGCTCGCGCCAGAAGTCCCAGTTGTCGTAGGCAACGGGGCGTCGCCCGGGCCTCGGTTCGGTCAGGACGCCCGTTCGCGAATGGCCGATGACGGCCCCCCACCGCTTCCGTCCCCGTCTCTCCCTATAGCGTCTGTATAAAGCGCCGATATTGTGGGACAACTCGACTGCAGGCAACAAGTCGGCGGTTGACCCGAAGTGGGGGGCAAGGTCGTCGTCGGCGCCGGATATGCCGATTTCGCGGGTCAACTTGTCATAGTACTGCGCCAGATCGTCCTGCGTGATCGGATAGTTCGCAAGCTCCTCATCGGTGAACCTGTAGAGCCCGGCTCCCCAGGCGTTGGCGAGTCCGCCGGCGGCAAAGCTCTGCACCGCCTCGAAGTGTTCCGACTCGATCGGCGCCAGAAGCTCCGCATTCTTCGTGACGTAGGCGAGAACCGGCGCCGTCAGCTTCACGGGCACCGAACCGCCCGTGATCAGGTTCGACAGACCATCCATCCCGCTTCCGATGAGCAGATCATAGGCATCATGTCCGGCACGGTGGGCGTACATGTCCTCACGGACCATGTCCGCTGCATCCTCGGGACCGTACCCTACGTCCAGGATCAGCGGCACCATGCCGCGTTCGGCCAGCTCCAGCGCGGCCGAAACGCCCGCCGCGCCCGTTCCGACGATGATGGCGTCATGCATCGGGCAGCCTCGTCAACAGATACCGGCCCTTGATGAACTTGCACGCGGTGATTCCGGCACCGGCCACGACGGCACACCAGCCCCGCACCCGCGCGGTCCGGGAATTCACAAGGTGGTGCTGGTATTCGGGTGCCGCCTCGGCCAGATACACCATCAACTGCATCCGCTGGCTGAGCAGCGGCATCCTGCCGGCGAAGCGACAGGCCACCTCGAGCGATTCGAGATCGGGGATCGCGTCGATGGCGGCATAGTATTCCGCCCTGTCCGGGGCCGCTACGCGCTCGTTGTGGCTGTCCGCCGCCGCCAGGAACCGCGCGCTCAAGACAGCGCCGATCGGCTGTCTGAAGACGGCCCGGTGAATCCGGGTCGCCTCCAGCTCACGGAGCGCCGGCGGGATCCGTGGCTGAACGTCGTCGACTGTCCGGTCGGGCTGCATCATCAACCGCTCCGCCGCTGCATGCCGGGCCTCAACGTTCGACGAGCTCACGCTCGTACCAGAACACGCGATCTCCGGCGACCACGGACTCGCCGATGACCCGTCCGCCGATCTTGACATAGAACTTCTGCGCTCTCAGGTTGTCCGCCACCGTCTCCCACCGCACCGCCCTGCAGCCCGCCGATTTCATCCCATCGAACAGGCGCTCCGCGATCTCGACGCTCAGGTGGCGCCCACGCACGTCGTCGGAGATCACGATCGTCATCAACTCGCCGCATCCCGGGGCGAGTTCGACGTGCCCCGACTGTCTCATCCGCGCCAGGGCGGGCGAGGCCGTGCCGCTCATCGTGGACA
>CAYXFW010000812.1:0-1546 GCA_964464305.1 uncultured Verrucomicrobiota bacterium | reverse complement strand
GAGCGCGGCGCCGTCGGCCTCGTCCCACTCGACCCCGATCCCCGCGCGCACGGTGGTTTCCTTGGTGTCTTCGAGCACCCGGTCGTCGCCGAAGAACCGGTCGACACGGTCCACGGTGGACACGATCCGCCCGTTGATCGCCGCATGCCAGAGGTCCATCCGGGCGGCAAACTGGTTGGTCGCACCGGGCGGCACCGCATTCGACACGTCCTCCCCGGCGGCCGGGTGGACGGCGGCCACCAGAAGAGCTGCGAGGATGGTGGAGCCCGGACGCATGGGAGGCCTGCGCCTAGCCGATTTGGAGCATCCGCTCCACCGCCCGGCGCGCCCTCGTGCGCACGGGTTCGGGAACCTCGATCCGGTACTGCATGAACTTGATCGCATCGCGCGTCTCTTCCATGGTGATCTCGTTCATGTGCGGGCAGCGGATGCTGCAGATGCGGAGCATCTCGCGGTCCGGGTGCGCGGCGGCGATATTGTCGCCCATGGCGCATTCCGTCAGGACCAGGTAGCGCCCGGTTGGATGGTCGGCGACGTACTTGATCATCGCGTTCGTGCTGCCGGAGAAGTCCGAGGCCGCCACGACTTCGGGACTGCATTCGGGGTGGGAGAGGACGATGACATCCGGGAACTGGCGGCGCGCGTTGGCGATGTCCTCGACGGTGAATTTCTCGTGCACCTCGCAGCGGCCGGTCCATCCGATCATCTGCACGTCCAGAAGATTGTCCGGGTTGGCGACGGGCCCGCGGGAAGGGAAGATGATGTGGCGGCCGGTCTCGCGGGCGACGTTGCTTGCCAGGTACTGGTCCGGAAGGAAGATGACCGTGTCGCTGTGCAGCGACTCGACGACCGCCTTCGCGTTGCCCGACGTGCAGCAGATGTCGGATTCCGCCTTCACGTCCGCATAGGTGTTCACGTAGGTCACCACGGGCACGCCGGGAAAGCGGGTGCGCAAGTCGCGGACCTGCTCCGCCGTGATGCTCTCCGCCAGCGAGCAGCCGGCCTTCTTCGCCGGCAGCAGCACGGTCTTGGATGGGCTCAGAATCTTGGCGGTCTCGGCCATGAAGCGGACGCCGCAGAAGACGATGACATCCTTGTCCGTCGTCGCCGCCTTCCGGCTCAGGTCCAACGAGTCGCCCTGGAAATCGGGCACGGAGTAGAACAGCGCCGGCTCCATGTAGTTATGGGCCAGGATCACGGCATTCCGCTCGGCCTTGAGCCGGAGGATCTCCTCCGCAATCTCCGCCTTGATCCGCAACTCCGCGTCGGGCACGACCTTCGAGAGCCGCGCCTTCATCTTCTCGTACATCGCCTGCGCCGTCATGCTTCTACCGCCTTCCCGCCTTCAGCATACGGTTCTCCTCCGGCATCCGCAACGCCGACCGGGGGCCGCCCAAAGCGATCGGGGTGGCAACGCGCACAGGCATGGAATACGCATGAACGCGGCCCTCCGAGAAGCAAACTCGAGACTCCGGAGGGGATGGCTCTGGAGGGCCGCGCCGTGCCCTGCGAAGCGTCCTCGCGAAGCGGGGTCCACCGCGGCCGT
>CAYXFW010000811.1:0-1546 GCA_964464305.1 uncultured Verrucomicrobiota bacterium | reverse complement strand
GCGCACCCCGTGCTCCACATCGTCGGCTCCCCGAACACGGCGAAGGAGCTGATCCGGCTCGTCATTTCCCTGAACGGGACGGATGTTGCCACGGTCGGGCCGAAGCAGTTGACCGGACGGATCGAGGTGCCGCTGGCGGGGGATCTGCTCCGCGCCGGACCGAACGAGGTGGTCCTGCGGCTCGAGGGCGAGCCCAATGCGAAGAACGAGTGGTACCAGGTCAGCCTCGACGGCGCCGCAACCTCGCGACGTTCGTTCTTCAGCCGGGATGGCGGCAAGACCTGGGCGCAGGACGATCTGTGCCAGGACACCGGCGCCCAGACCGGCGAGTTCCTCATCCGTCTCGCGGATGGAGCCCAGATGCCCACGCACGCGGAGTGGGAGCAGTTGTGCAACATCCGGCCGGTCACCGGAATCCGGGTGCGGGTCGCAGGCGACCGCGCGCCGGCCGCCGTCGCCCTCTCGCCGGAATCGGACGCCCGCGCCGTGCCGGCCCACCCGGTCGAAGGTGGCTGGGAGTACACCGTGGACGTCGGCATCTACACCGTCCTCCTGCTCGCCGACACCCCGGCGGCTCTTGCCCGGTGGCTCCCGAAAACGCCGTCCCCTTGACTGCCCATGCCGGTGACGATCCGGAAAGGTGGGTCGTTGGGGGGGAAAGAAAATGGAGCGAGCGAAGGGATTTGAACCCTCGACATCCACCTTGGCAACTCATGTGTCTGCACTGCCGCGCAATGAGTTGCGTTCCGGATATCGGAGCTTTGGCCGGTTCCTTGGCTGTCGGCCCCGATAGGGTCAGTTGGTTTCGGCTGCGCGCAATGCGGCCATATCGCGCAGCGGCGAGCGCCCGGAAAGCGGCCCGCGAAGCCCGCCCGCGCCGGAGAGCGGGCTGCGCAGCCCGACGCCGCGGGGCGCGGTCGCACGCCCGCTGGCGCTGGGCTTTCGGTTCAGCGGCTCTTCGCCGAGCGCCGCCCGGCTGTATCCAACGCCCCGCAGGACCGGGTTCTCTGTCTGTCCCGTGGCGGCTTCGTAGATGCCCCCCACACTGCGCGCCAGGGGCTTCAGCGGCACGCCCATCCCGGTCCCGGCCAGGCTGGTCATATCCTCGGCAACCTTCAGTGCGTCGTACATGGTGATCTCGCCGTCCTCGATCATCTTCCACCCGCGGCGCACCACGTTGGCCAGATCGTCCACCGGTGCCAGATACGGCATGGCCCTGCTCGCGAACTGGCCATAGGTGAACTGGCCTTGCGCCTTCGACACCGCAAACTCGGCGGCCTGCCCCGCCAGGATGATGCCCTGGAGCGGACCCAGCGCCATGTTGCGCATCAGGGTCTTCATGGCCTCGTCGTCGTCGTCATCGTCGCCGGCAAAGAACGCCTCTGCGACCATCGTGAACAGCGCAGGCAACACGACGTGCTGGAGGGTCAGCACCTTGAGAAGCTGTTTTTTCGCGCCCGGCTTCCCGCGCGCATAGGCGCGCCACGCGGCGCCGTACATTCGCCAGTAGGCCATCGGCTGCGTCATGAACATCGTGAAGAGCCGG
>CAYXFW010000810.1:0-1554 GCA_964464305.1 uncultured Verrucomicrobiota bacterium | reverse complement strand
GGCTCGACCGTGTGCTTCCGCTTCCGGTAGCGCTGCCGGCCTGTCTTCGTCAGAAGCTTCCGCGCCATCCGATCGGTCAGCGTCGCGTCCTTGGGTATCCGACCCCGCGGACACTTGACCCCGGGGTCGTAGACCTCCCGCCCGCAGGCGACATATCCGTCCACCTTCCGCTCGTCCAGTCCCGCGAAGTTCCTCTCGCTCTTGTATCCACCATCGGCAGTCACGTACCCAGGCTTCCCGCCCGCGTTCGCCACCGCCGCATCCACCATCGGCAGCAGCTTCCCGCTGTCGGAAGCGTTGTTGTCCAGCTCCTCAGCCACGATGATCTGGTGGCTCCCATCGACCGCCAACTGACCGTTGTACGCCTGCATGAACCCCTTCGTCGCTCCATCACGCATGATCCGGCTCTCCGGATCCGTGAAGTTCTCTTGCTCCTTCGCCTTCGGCACAGGATCCGGATCCTTCCGGTACCGCTTCGCCCGCTTCCCCGACTTCACCCTTTCCTCTGCCTCTTCCTCCCGGCGCTTAGCTTCCGCCTCCGCACGCTCCCGGGCCCGTTCCTCCAGACGTCCACGTGCCGCCCGGATTGCCGACAGACGCTGCTCTCGCCGCGCCAGTTCCGCGGGTACCGACTCACCCGAACCGTCCTCTCCATACCGGGCATCTTCCGCCGCGTCCACCGCACCCGCCCGGGCCAGGAGATCGTCGATCTCGCCCCGGAGCTTCCGCTCCTCCGACAACATCCGCTTGTAGCTCATCGCCTTGTGCTTCGACGCGTTCGCCTTCACCTTCGTCCCGTCTATCGACAGATGCCCCAGCTTCACCAGACCCAGCTCCCGCGACAGCTCCACCACCTGCACGAACAGCCCACGGAAACGCTCGATGTGACGGCTCCGGAACTTGATGAACGTCCGGAAGTCCGGCGACTGCTGCGCCGAAAGATACCGGAATCCCACATCTTCCACACACCGGGACGCAAGCTTCCGCGAACTGAACACCCCCGTCGCATACCCGTAGATCAGTACCTTCAGCAGCATACGCGGATGATAAGGCGGCGCTCCCTTACCCTCAGGCGAATCGTAATCCGCCATCAGCTCCCCAAGATCCAGCCCATCCACTACATCCGAAACAAACACCGCCAGGTGCCCGTCGGGAAGCCACTCACGAAGTGACGGCGGCAACAACAGACACTGCGACTGGTCGTAGGGACGGAACTTGCGGCTCTCCATGCGCACCTCCGGAATGAGATGCGACATCCTACATCACCCCGCACCCTCATGGTAGCCGTGAAAAGAGGTTTCGGAGTCAGACTCCTAGCGGCTGATCAGCCACTCTAGGTTGGATTGCTGCCCTCACAGTCGCAGAGCGAGTGGGTGACAGAGAAGGGTTGGGGCAGGCGCAGGTTGTCGGGACGTGGCTAGTCGGTGGAAGCCGCATTGTACGACCTAGCCCCTGGCTGCCTCCAAGCCTGCGACTCGGCTGATAGCCTCTGAGCGTTTCGTCCTCCTTCCCCGAGAACGACGGTGCCTCGCGTGCCGGCAAAGCAGCAGAAGT
>CAYXFW010000809.1:0-1556 GCA_964464305.1 uncultured Verrucomicrobiota bacterium | reverse complement strand
AGCGCGTGATCGAGACCTGCGTGAAGTGCGCTACGAGAAGACGGATCTGGAGGGCGCCGTTCCACCGGCGCCGATGGGTAGACCCTTGATGCAGCATCCGGATCCCAGCGTTGTTGCTTAGGCGAGGATTTGGGTGAACACGCTTCGCTTGTCAGGGGTTCCGTCGCCGTCTATCCTCACGCGTAGTGAAGATCATCGACCGATACCTGCTGCGCCAGTTCCTCGTTCCACTGGGGTACTGCTTCGCGGCGTTTACCATGGTCTACGTGATCTTCGATCTGTTCAACAACCTGACGGACTTCATCCAGGGGCGGACACCGTTTCTCGCGGTCCTGCGCTTCTACCTCATGGTGATCCCGGCGTCGCTGACATACATCGTCCCCGTTTCGCTTCTTCTCGCGGTGTTGTGGAGTCTGTCCGTCCTCACCAAGAACAACGAGTTGACGGCCATGCGGGCCTGCGGGGTCAGCATGTCCCGCCTCATGCTGCCGCTGGCCCTGGTCGGACTCGCGGCGGCCCTCCTGGTCACCACGGTCAACGAGACGATCGGATCCTACGCGGCCTACTGGACCCGGCAGTTCGTGCGCGCCCAGCTCCGCGAGGACAAAATGGGCGTGTACATTTACGGGCCCCTGCCCTATCACAACCAGACCGCGCGCCGGACCTGGGTGATCCGCCGCTACAACACGCTGACGTTCGAAATGCAGAACATCGAGGTGATCCAGCACGACGAGCGCGGCATGGACCGGTACAAGGTCCTCGCGCCCCGCGCCACCCGGGCGGATGGCCGGTGGTGGTTCGAGGATGTTCGGATCCAGCTCTACGACGAGTACGGCAATCCGCGGGGGGCGCCGCGATCCGAGCCGGTCCGTGAAATGACCGAGTTCACGGAACTCCCGGAGGACTTCGCCAACGAGGTCAAGGAGCCCGAATTTCTCTCCGCCGCCGAATTGGTCAAGTTCATCCGGACGCACCCGCAGATGTCCCGGGAGGCCGTGCAGCGGTTCCGCGTGGACTTCCACAGCCGCCTGGCCCTGCCGTGGGGCTGTCTGATCGCGGTCATGTTCGGCATTCCGTTCGGCAGCACCACAGGACGGAAGGGGGCGGTCCGGGGCGTCCTGCTGTGCATGCTGATGTTCTTTTCGTCATGGCTGATGGTCAGCGTCGGCCTGTGGCTGGGCAAGAAGGGATTCATTGCCCCCTGGGCCGCCGGCTGGGGACCGATTCTGCTCTACCTCGGCATCGGCATCCAGATGGCCTTCCGGACCCGCTAGGCCTCCGCGCCCGGGGCGGGCGGGACGGAGCGCGACGGACCGGTTCCGAACTCGTACAGCATCACGCTCATGGCCAGAAGGGCGGCCGTCTCGGTTCGAAGGATGTGGGGGCCCAGACTCGCCGCCTTCGCCCCGGCCGCCAGGAGCATCCGCACTTCATCGGAAGAGAACCCGCCCTCGGGACCCACGAAGACCGCAAGCGATCCGGCATTCCGCGACGCGGCCTCCCGCAGGATCTCGCGCAGGGGAACCGCTTCGGGAAGGGTCTCGCACAGAATGCGG
>CAYXFW010000808.1:0-1557 GCA_964464305.1 uncultured Verrucomicrobiota bacterium | reverse complement strand
GCGCGGGCACGGCCAGGATGGACCCCCCGCCGCCGACCAGCCCGAGCAGAGCTCCCACGACGAGTCCGAGGACGAGGGCCGGGACGATCACGTCTGGTCCATGGCGCGGGCACTATTCGAACGCGGGCCTGGACGGTGCGAAACCGAGCGGGCGTGACCGGGAGCGCGGCTCACTGGCGTGAAATGCCGTGTCAGCTTTCGCACTGAATAGATTTCCAATCAACTCGACGAGCATCGGGCAAAACACGGCTCCAGGAGCGATACCCCACAGCGCTGCATCCCTGCCCGAGTCGTGATTCGGTCGCCGACGCGGCGGATGCCGGCGTCGCGCTAGACGCTGACCAGTCCGGCTTCGTGCTGCGCCCAGGCCAGGTAGCTACCGTCGAGTTCGACCACGTCGTAGCCGTGCGCCCGCAGAACACTCGAAACGATGGAACTTCGGACTCCGCTCTGGCAGTAGGTGACGATCGGGCCGCTCTTCGGGAGGGTGTCCAGCCGCCAGAGCACACGCCCCCCGTGAAGTTGCACGGCGCCAGGCACACTTCCCGCGTCGTACTCGCTCTTGGCCCGCACGTCGAGAAGGAGCGCTTTCTCCATCCCCAGAACGTCATCGGCAGTGGTGAGCTTGGGGATCACCACTGCGAGCGAATCCAGGTTCGTGACATAGCCGGCGATATTGTCGATCCCGACCCGCACGATGTGATCCCGTAGCGTGGCCGCCATCGCGGCATCCTCGGCAAGGAACACCAGGGGCCGACTGTCCAACTCAGGATCGACAGCCCAGCCTGCGTAGGTGGCGAACTTGCCGGCCGCGGGGATGTTGATCGCGCCTTCAGGCGTTCCCTCGTGGACCTGGGCATTCGGCCGAGTATCGACGAAGATGATCGAGCCGCTGTGCAGATCGGCGGCGACGGCCGATTGCTCGAGCGCCGGGAGTGGGGCGCGGCTGCCCAGGATGGCGGGCCCGCTCCTGTTTTGACGCTTCATCCGACCGAAGTAGGCCGGCGCATCGGGTTGGCCGTCAAGGAGCTCGGCTATGAAGCCTTCCTCGTCGTTCTCGGCGAGGTAGTGGCCCCACCACGAGTACAACCGCTCGTACCCTACTGTTGTCGACGGAATTGAGCCCAGGGCCTTTCCGCAGGCGCTTCCCGCGCCGTGCGCCGGATAGACCTGAATGTAGTCCGGAAGGGTCAGGAATCGATCTCGCAGGCTTGCGAACATGTCTTTCGCACCCTGGAAACGAGTATCCACTCCCCCTGCGGCTTCATCGAGGAGATCCGGGCGGCCGAGGTCCCCCGCGAAGACGAAGTCACCTGAGAGCAGGTAACCCGGATTCTGCGTGGCGGCGCCATCAGTGACCAGGAAGGAGAGGTGCTCCGGCGTGTGGCCAGGCGTATGGACCGCCTTCAGCGTGATGTTTCCGATCTGGATGCAATCTCCATCGCTCAGACGTTCGCCGTCGAAGTCGTATTGCCAGTCGGGTCCGCCCTCGCCAGAGACATACACAGTTGCGCCGGTGGCGGCGGCCACTTCCCTAGTGCCCGAGAGGTAGTCAGC
>CAYXFW010000807.1:0-1557 GCA_964464305.1 uncultured Verrucomicrobiota bacterium | reverse complement strand
CAAGCTGCCGCAACTGGCCGAGCCGATCAAGGAACTGGGCGTCTTCACGGTGCCCGTCCGCCTGCAGCCCGAGACCACGGCCGCGCTCAAGGTCTGGATCGTCGAGGAGTAGCGCGCCATGACGCGCCCGGCATCCCGAGCGGCTGTCGGGGGAGGGGGACCGCCCGCGGGCGGCCTCCGCGTCCCGCCGAATAGCGCGGAGGCCGAAACCGGGCTGCTGGGGTGCGTTTTGCTCGACTCGGTCCGGGTGCTGGACCAGTGCGCGTCCAAACGCCTGGGGCCGGACTGCTTCTACAATCCCGTTCACCAGCGACTCTTCGCGGTTTTCGCCGAGATGGACCAGCGGCAGCAGCCGGTGGACCTCCTGACGGTGGCCGGTCGCCTGCGGGATCTCGGGGAACTGGAGGCGCTGGGGGGCGATGCCTACCTGCAGCGGCTCGTGGACCAGACCCCGACGGTCGAACACGCCTCTTTCTATGTAGATCTCGTCCTCCAGAAATACCTCCTTCGATCCCTCCTGGATCGCACGCGGCAGGTGGCCGAGGAGTGCTACGGCGCCGGCGACCGCGATGCCATGGAGGTTCTCGGACGCGCCGAGCAGGCGGTGCTGGAGGTCGGCGACTTCCAGGGCCCGGCGCAGGCGGCGTGGCCCCAACGGGTCGAGACGGTCTCGAACGAGATGTGCCGGCTCCTGGCGGAGGGCGGCAAGACCCTGACCGGGCTGAGCACGGGATTCCAGAAACTCGACAAGATCCTCCTCGGACTGCAGCCGTCGGAAATGATCGTTCTGGCCGCGCGTCCCTCGCAGGGCAAGACGTCGCTGGCGATGAACATCGCCGAGAATGTGGCCTGCGGCATCAACCCGCTGACGGGGTACGGGTCCGGCGACCGCCGGCCGCGGCCCGTGGCCGTGTTCAGCCTCGAGATGTCCGCGGAGTCCCTCGTCCGCCGGATGCTGTGCTCGCGGGCGGGCGTGGCATGGGACCGGATCGTCGGCGGATACTGCGACAAGGACGAGCAGCGGCGCCTGGTCACGGCCGCGCACGAGCTGATGGAAGCCCGGATCCATGTCGACGACACGCCGGCGCTCGACGCTCCGCAGCTCCGCGCGCGCGCGCGGCGGATGAAGAAGTCGCACGGCATCGAGCTGATCGTGATCGACTACCTCCAACTGCTGCAATTCCCGGGCTTCGAGAAGGAGGGCCGCCAGCGGGAGACGCAGGCGATCTCCGGCGCGCTCAAGGCCATGGCCAAGGAGTTGCGCGTCCCGGTGCTCGTGCTCAGCCAGCTCAACCGCCAGCCCGAGACGCGCGACACGAAGGGCGTGCCGAAGCTCTCGGATCTCCGGGACTCGGGGTCGATCGAACAGGACGCCGACGTCGTGATGCTGCTGCGACAGCCGGGGAAGAACAAGGGCGATCCGCGCCACGCCGAGTCGGAAATCAACCCGGGGCTGACCGTCGTCGATGTGGCCAAGCAGCGGAACGGACGAACCGGCGAAATCGACCTGTTCTTCGATGGCCGTTACACCCGGTTTGGCGATCCGCAGGATGCCGG
>CAYXFW010000806.1:0-1558 GCA_964464305.1 uncultured Verrucomicrobiota bacterium | reverse complement strand
ACAAGAGAAATGCGAGGATTGGCCACCCAGAGAATCGCCCGCAATGGTCGCACCGGAAGCAGCCGAGAAGGGAGGTCATCGCCACGATGAGCATTCCCACCGCCGGGTCATGACCAGTGCGCAATGTGTCAATCGCCTGATCCCCTGCCTCCAGCCTTGTAAGCACCCAGCCGAAAATCTGCAGTCCTCGATGGTTGATAAGCGCCAGCAGCGCCATCGCCGCAGCGACTGCGACGAAACCCCCAATGCGGAGGACATTCGTTGCGCGGCTATTCACCGCATCGACTGCGCCGTCGCCACGCGCCGCTGCGCCCAGCGACCTGCCCGCGCCGCTGACGTGAAAGCCCATGGACGAAGGCTACGTCCGGCCAGGGGACGGAATCAAGACGGATCGCTTGCGCAAAGACGAACGCCCCGATGGCCCGGCGCGTTTCCCCCTCGTCCTTGACCTCTCCGCGTCATTCTGCCAGCGTCTCTACCATGAAAGCACTGCTACGGACCGGCCCCGCCGGGCGCATGCCCACGCCGTCAGGGAAGCGATTTCTTATCAGGCTCTGGCCCGGCTGCCTTTTCCTCGTCGCGTGCGCGAGCGACGTGCTGGGGCAGACGCCGCCGTACGATGTCTTCCCGCCGGCCGATCCGCCTTACTACCGCGTGCGCTACGAAGCCTCGACCCGGCCGGGGGAACTGGTCTATCCGGCGAACTTCACCGTCTGGCTGCCCAAGGATGCGAAGACGCTGCGCGGCGTGATCGTTCATCAACACGGGTGCGGCGAGGGTTCGTGCAAGTCCGGCCTGACGGGCGCCTACGACCTGCATTGGCAGGCTTTGGCGAAGAAACACGACTGCGCGTTGCTGGCGCCGTCCTACGAGCAACCGGAGAAGGCCGACTGTCAGATGTGGTGCAATCCGCGCAACGGCTCGGATGCCGCGTTTCGGAAGGCACTCGCCGATCTCGGCGCGAAGTCCGGGCACCCCGAGCTGGCCACGGTTCCGTGGGCGCTCTGGGGACACAGCGGGGGCGGTCATTGGGCGGGCGGAATGGTGTTGCTGCATCCGGAACGCGTCGCCGCCGCGTGGCTGCGCTCGGGTGTGCCGTTGCTGAAGCCGAACCCGGAGCGCCCGGAGACCAAAACCTACCCCTTGCCCGACGCTGCGCTGAAGGTGCCGCTGATGTGCAATCTGGGCACGAAGGAAGGTGTCACGGTCACCACCGGCCGCTTCGCACGCGTATGGCCGGCCAACGAGGCTCTCTTCGCCGAGGTGCGGTCCAAGGGTGGACTGATCGGCGTGGCCATCGACCCGCTCACGAGCCATGAGTGCGGCAACCAGCGGTACCTCGCCATTCCCTGGCTCGACGCGTGCCTGGGTGCCCGTCTGCCGAAAACCAGCGGAGACCCGCTCCGCGCGATGCCGACGGGGCCCGCGTGGCTGGCTCCTGTCCCGGGCGCCGAGGCCTGTCCCGCCGCTGCATTCTCCGGCGATCCCCTCAAGGCGGCGTGGTTGCCGGACGAGGCGGTCGCCCGGGCCTGGATGCAGTATGTCAAGGACACTGCCG
>CAYXFW010000805.1:0-1562 GCA_964464305.1 uncultured Verrucomicrobiota bacterium | reverse complement strand
CGACCGCGCCCACCTCGACGCCGTCAAGAAGGCGGTCGCCGTGCGCATGGCCCTGACGCCGCGTATCCTCAAGCTCGCCGAGTCCGCCGCCGCGTCCGGCGAGCCGATCCTGCGCCCCATGGAGTACGTGTTCCCGGGCTGCGGCTATGCCGGCTTGCATGACCAGTTCATGATGGGCGACGACCTGCTGGTGGCCCCGATGGTCGAGAAGGGATCGTCCCGCAAGGTCCGGATTCCCTGCGGCCGGTGGAAGGCCGACGACGGTACCGTGATCGAGGGCCCGGCCGAGCCGGACGTGGCCGTGCCGCTCGACCGGCTTCCGTATTTCGAACGCATGTGACCGCCATCGGCCGCATGCGGCGGGTCCTGGCGGAGTCTGAAAGGATGGGTCCATGAACATTCGGGCAGGAAGAAGCACCCGACGGGCCGTCCTCGCGGCGGTCCTGCTGGCGGGCGTGGCGATGCCGGTCGCGGATTCGTTCGCGGCCGGGCCGGCGCCTTCGGCCGGTCGCGAGGATCTGCAACTGACCCTCCCGCCGGAGATCCAGGCCGCGCCAGGTGTCGAGATGGCGGTCTACTTCGACAACATCGTCTGCACCCGCACGCCGGAGAATTACCGCTTCACCGTCGCCTGTGTGCTCGGCAAGACCGAGGCGCGGCGGTGGGCAGTCACGCCGAAGGCCGGAGACGAGGGGCGCCACCCGCTGACGGTCGAGGTCCGCGATGCGGCGGGCGGGGCGCTCCTGGGCAAGGCCTCGACCGTGCTCGCCGTCGCGGGACGGAAGCCGGGAAACCTGAAGAACGTCCGCCTGCTGCTGGTCGGCGACAGCCTGACCGCCGCGGGGATCTATCCGGTCGAACTGGCCCGGCTGCTCGACGGACCCGCGCATCCGGCCTGGGAGATGCTGGGTGGCATCCGCGGCGCCGGGAAGACGGCCCACGAGGGACGCGGCGGCTGGCGATGGGAGTCCTACGTCAACCGTCTCGTGCCGCCGACCAACACGGCGCCGAAGGACGGCAGCAGCCCGTTCGTGGTTGCCGGGGCGGACGGCAAGCCGGTTTTGGATGTGCCGCGCTATCTCCGCGAGACGTGCGGCGGTCGCGCGCCCGATGTCGTGACGTTCCTGCTTGGCATCAACGATTGCTTCGGGGCCGGCAAGAATCCGGACGACCCCAAGCTCATGGAGAAGACGCTGGATGCGATGTTCGCCAACGCCGAGATCCTCCTCAAGGCGTTCCGCGAGGCCGCGCCCCATGCGACGATCGGCGTCTGCCTGGCGACGCCGCCCAATTCCCGCGAGGAGGCGTTTGTGGCCAACTACAAGGACGCCTATCACCGCTGGGAATGGAAGCGCGTTCAGCATGCCCTCGTGCGGCGCGAGATCGAGCGCTTCGGCGGACGGGAGAAGGAGAACATCCATCTCGTTCCCACCGGACTGAACCTCGATGTTGTCGACGGCTACCCGACCAACAATGCGGTGCACCCGAACGCCGAGGGCTACAAGCAGATCGCCGCCAGTCTCCACGCGTGGCTCATGACGAGGCTGCAAGCCGCGCCCGGA
>CAYXFW010000804.1:0-1565 GCA_964464305.1 uncultured Verrucomicrobiota bacterium | reverse complement strand
TGCGCCCCCCCATCCTGATTCAGGTTCGTGTCTCACTCTTATTGGCACAGGGGGCGGTTGGACGTGTAGCCTTCCGGGAGCGCCCGCTCTCAACAAGGGCGGGAAGGGGCAATCAAAAAGAGGAAACTGGAGATTGACCGATGGGTTAGGGCGGCCTAATCTCCTTGCATGAAGTCGACCGGATCCGCAGTGGAAACTCTGTCGCTGTCCCAGCAGCGGTATGTCGAGACGATCGAAGGGCTGATTCGCGAGACCGGGCAGGCCCGCATGACGGACGTTGCCAGCCGTGTGGAGGTCAGCCTTCCGTCGGCCAGCGAGGCCGTCAAGCGTCTCGAGGAAATGGGGATCGTCGTTCGGAGCCCTTCGGCGGGGATCGCCCTGGCCCCCGAGGGATGGCGGATGGCGGGGCAACTGGACCGGTGCCATCAGGCCCTGAAGCGATTCATGGTCGACGTGATGGCCATGGACCCTGAGCGCGCGGACGTCATCGCATGCCGCGTCGAGCACTGCGTGGACGGAGAGTTCGGCGAGCGTTTGCTCGATCTGGCCCGCTTTCTGGAGCGGGAGTACCCCTGGACTCTCAGGGGAATCGCGGAACACGTTCGCGGTCGTCACGCCGACTCCCCCCGGCACGCGGACCTCCTGGCGGGGATCTGATCCCGCCGCAAGGTTAGGGGCACCTAAGATTACGCGTCCCCGGAGGCCACCACCCGGGGCGGTTCGATCTATGCAAGACGCCAACGAAAGGGGCGGGAAATGAAGAACGAAATGGGACGGAACCTGGCGGTGCTCTGCGTTGCGGCGCTCGCGGCGGCGAGCGGAGGAGCGGAGGAGGATGTGGCGGCACGGCTGGGCGCGTTGGAGGCGCGGGTCGACGGGCTATCGCTGGGTTCCGGAGGCGGGGGGTTGGAATCCGCGCAGATCCATGGCTACGGCGAGATGCACTACAATAATCTGTCGGGCAAGGGCGGAGCCTCCGACAAGGACGAGATTGACCTCCACCGGTTGGTTCTGTTCGTCGGTTACGACTTTGCGCCACGAATCCGGCTGCGTACGGAAGTGGAGGTGGAACATTCCGTGACCGGCGGCGACGAGCCGGGCGAGGTCGAGGTGGAGCAGGCCTTCCTCGACTTCGATATGAACGACCGCCACACGGCACGGGCAGGATTATTCCTCGTGCCCGTGGGACTGCTCAACACGACGCATGAGCCCGGACGCTTCTACGGCGTCGAGCGCAACCCCGTGGAGACGTCGATCCTCCCCACCACGTGGTGGGAGGCTGGCGTCGGCATGCACGGCGACCTGGGTGCCGGATTCCGCTACGAGGCCTATCTTCACAGCGGGCTGAACATCGCCACCGGGACGCAGTACGCGATCCGCGGGGGCAGACAGAAGGGCGCCCAAGCGAAGATCTCGGATCCCGCCGGCACGTTGGCCCTGAGCTGGAGCATCCCGGGCGTGACGCTCGGCGGTGCCGTACATCACCAGACGGATGTGTCGCAGGGCGAGGATCCGGAGGCCGGGAGCGCGTGGATGGGCGAGGTGCATGCGGATGTCAGGAGAGG
>CAYXFW010000803.1:0-1566 GCA_964464305.1 uncultured Verrucomicrobiota bacterium | reverse complement strand
CCGATCCGGCGTACAAGTTCGCGAAGGACGAGGATTTCCGCCACTACATCGACTTCGTCCACGCGCAGATCCGGGAGCTGCTGACGAACTACGGTCCGCTCGCCGGCCTCTGGTTCGATCCGATCTTCGGCTACTACGCCCGGCCGGATCTGTTCCCGATCGACGACACCTACGCGATGGTCCGGAAGCTGCAGCCGCACTGCCTGATTTCGTTCAAGCAGGGCGCGACGGGCACGGAGGACTTCGCGGCGCCGGAACGCACGGGGGAATCGCTGGAGGAGCGCGCGCGCAAGATCGTCGGAGAGACGAGCGCCCGCATCGCCGCCAAGGCCTGGGCATCGAACAAGAGCAAGTGGAACGAGATCTGCGACACGCTCCAGCCGCACGTGTGGGGCTACAGCAAGGGCGACGACGGCAAGCACCTGGACGCGGACGAGACCCTCAAGCGCCTCGGCAACGCCCACGCCGCCCGCTGCAATCTGCTGATGAACACGGGGCCGTTGCCCGAGGGCGACATCCACCCGGCCGACGTCGTCACGCTGCGCGAATGCGGACGCCGCATCCGCGCCGGCGGATGGCCCGCCGGAACGGCGCCGCAGAAACCGAAGAAGGACGGGGAACCCGCGATCGCATAAGCCTCCGCGCGGCCCCGGTCCGCGCGGCCATCCAGGAGACGGAATGAGTACCAAGACGAACGTGAGCCGGAGGGGATTTCTCCAGCGGGCCGGCGGCGCGGCCCTCGGCCTTGCGGCCCCGATGATCGTGCCCGCCCGTGTCCTCGGTCGCGACGGCGCGACGGCCCCGAGCGAGCGCATCACGATCGGTTGCATCGGGCTCGGCGGCCAGGGCCAGGGCAACATGCGCAACTTCATCGCCCAGCCCGACGCGCAGATCGTCGCCCTCTGCGACGTCGAGCGCGGCGCGGAACACCGGGGCCTGGCGACCGCCCGCAAGACGGCCGCCGATGCGTCCGGCAAGGTCGGCCGCCCCATCGGCGACGGGTCGCTCGCGATCTACCGCGATTTCCGCGAACTGCTGGCGCGGGACGACATCGACGCGGTGTCCATCGGCACGCCCGACCACTGGCACGGGCCGATCGCCGTCGCCGCCGCGCGCGCGGGCAAGGACATCTACTGCGAGAAGCCGCTGACCAATTCGGTCCCGGAAGGCCGCGCCGTCTGCGACGCCGTGGCCCGCCACGGCCGCGTCCTGCAGACCGGCAGCCACGAGCGCTCGAACGACACCTGCCGCTTCGCCTGGGAGCTGGTCAACAACGGGCGCATCGGGGACCTGCGCGAGGTCGAGGTCAACCTGCCGACCGACCAGGCGCACCACCACCTGATCCGCCGGACCGTCGGCCCCTTCACGCCCCAGACGCCGCCGGAAAGCCTCGACTACGATTTCTGGGTCGGTCCCGTCCCCTGGCGCCCCTATATTCCCGACGGCACGCATTTCGCGTGGCGCTTCGTGCTCGATACCGGCGGCTGCGAGATGACCGACCGCGGCGCGCACGTGCTGGACCTCGTGCAGTTCCTGGGCGGGCCGGAGGCGCAGCAGCGGCTGGCC
>CAYXFW010000802.1:0-1568 GCA_964464305.1 uncultured Verrucomicrobiota bacterium | reverse complement strand
GCGTTCGGGCAGGCGGCAATGAAGGGCATCGAGATGGCGGTTGCTGTGGCTTCGGCTGCTGCTGACGAGTTGGAAGCAATGTTGCCCTCCGCCGTGGCGAGCCCGGCGGGCCGGGCAGGAGAATCGCCAATCGCCGATAGCCGAGGGAAGGCGGGCGGATGAATGAGCGGACGCACGTCGACCTCTTCACGGGCATCGGAGGGTTTGCTCTGGCCGCACGAGCCTGCGGAATCCGCACCGTCTCCATGTGCGAGTGCGAGCCGCGTGCGCGGGCGTTTCTCGGGCGCGCGTGGCCCGGCGTGCCAGTCCATCCGGATGTCCGGAAGTTCGACGGCGGGGGGCATCGTGGAGCCTTCCTACTCACAGCCGGAGTTCCTTGCCAGCCCGCGAGCCGAGCCGGGAAGCAGGGAGGCGCGGGAGATGACCGCTGGCTCTGGCCGGACGCTTTGCGAGTGCTTTCCGCGGTCCGGCCCAGTTGGGCGATTCTTGAGAACCCTCCTGGAATCGACGACGTGGGGCTCGACGGAATACTGGCTGACGTGGAAGCACGGGGCTACGAGGTCGCGCCGCCGCTTGAGATTCCGGCTTGTGCAGTCGGCGCCCCGCACCTGCGCGCCCGCTATTGGATCGTGGCCCACCTTACACGGGATGCCGAAGGAGGGGCAGGCCCGGCGGCCGGGTCCAACCGGAAACGAACTGGGGCACATGGTGAACCGGGCGGGATGGCCGACTCCGGGCGCGACGGACATCAAGGGGCCGAACCCGGCGGACCGCCGGCCAGTGGGCGACGACGACCTTCCGACGCGGTTGATGCGGACCTCGTGGCCGACCCCGACGAAGCGGGACCAGAAGGGTCAGACGCAACACCCGGAGCGGATGGACTACGTTCCGAATATTGTCCGGGCGACGTGGCCGACGGTATCCGCAACGGACGACTCGCGGCGCGGGCGGCAGACGGAAAATATGACGGGGTGCAGCCTGCCGCAGACGGTGCAGTCTGCGTGGCCAACTCCGCAGGCTCGGGACGCGGACGAAAGCGGGCGCGGCGGGTCGGTATCGACGGCGATGGCGCGGTTCAAGGCGGGCCGCAGGAATCTGGACGATGCGATGATGCTGGCGGAGCGTGGGACCGCTACGTGTGGGTGCCTTGCGCGGACGGGAAGTTTCGTCGCGCGCCTGATGATTCTCTCCGCATGGCTGATGGGCTACCCGTGGAGCTATCTGAGGCACTGGGACCGGAAGGCACCGAAGCGCGCCCGCACGCCAGTATCATCTCCGCGCTCGGAAACAGCATCGTTTGGCAAGTCGCGGAAGAGATCATCCGGGCCATCGTGAGGGCGGAATATGACGCTTGACGGGCCGACGCGAGTAGGCACAATGGCGGCGAGAGCCTGATGGCACCCCTTGAGGTGATTGTGGCCAGTAGAAAGCGACAGAAGCACGGCAAGAATGCAACGCGGCGCAATGCCGCATCTCCCTCGCGCGCGCCTCCATCGAGAAAACCTTTGAGAACGTGCCGATCATGCTGCTGGCGCCGCCGGACTACCCTTACGTGGCTTCGCTGCGCG
>CAYXFW010000801.1:0-1568 GCA_964464305.1 uncultured Verrucomicrobiota bacterium | reverse complement strand
ATGGCGCTGGAGGCGGGTTTTGACCTCGCCGGCGTCGCACCTGCGGGTCCGTCGCCCCGCGCGGCATCGCTCCGCGCCTGGCTCGCCGGCGGATGCCACGCCGACATGGCCTGGATGGCCCGCACGGCGGATCGCCGCGCCGATCCGCGCGTTGCATGGCCGGAGACGGCCTCGTTCCTGGTGGTCGGTCTCTCGTACTTCACCGCCGAGCCCCCGGCGGACCTGTGGAACGATCCGTCCCGGGGCCGCATCGCGCGTTATGCGTGGGGTCCCGACTACCACGATGCGATCGGGGCGCGGCTGCGGGTGCTGGCGGAGCGCATCCGCCTCGCCGCCGGGGCGACCCGTCCTCCGCGCATCTTTGTCGACACGGCTGCGGTCTTGGAACGCGATCTTGCGGAGCGGGCCGGCCTCGGATTCATCGGCCGCAATGCGCAGTGGATCGCGCCCGGCCTCGGCTCGTATGCGCATGTCGGCGGCCTCGCGCTGCCGTGGCCGGTGGAGACGCCCAATTTGCCGTCCCCGCCGGGCATGGGTTGCGGCCGGTGCCGTCGCTGCCTGACCGCGTGCCCGACCGGGGCGCTGGCGGCGGAGCGCACGGTCGATGCGCGCCGTTGCATCTCCTGGCTTACGCTCGAATGTCGCGGCGAGGTGCCGGACGTGTTGAAGCCGCTCATGGGGCGATGGATCGCCGGCTGCGACGCCTGTCAGGAGCCGTGTCCCTGGGTGCGGGCGAAGTCGCGTCCGGCCGGCGTGCCCTACCTCCGGTTTGACGCCGATCTTCATGCGCCGCGGCTCGCCGACGTGCTGGCCCTGGACGAAGCGGGCTTCCGCGCGCGCTACCAGGGATCCATCCTCGCCCGCACGGGCCTCGCCCGCCTCCGGCGAAACGCCGCCATCGCACTGGCCAACGCCTAGCCATGTCGGCTCGCGCTGGCAGGCCGGGAGTGGCATTGTTCCCGCAATGGGCTTTGCGATTCCATCGTTGGCGGCAGGCGCCGGCTTCCTGGCACTCGGCGTGGTTGCGGGGCTGCTGAGCGCGTTCTTCGGCATTGGCGGCGGGTGGGTGGTCACGCCGGTTCTTCTGCTGACCGGCCTGGGCGCACCGGACGCGGTGGGCACGAGCATGGCGTATCTCGCGGGCACGGGGATCGTCGGGGTCGTCCGTCATGCGCGTCACGGGGCGGTCGATTTCCGCCTGGGCGCCGCGCTGGGCGTTGCGCTGGTCGCCGGCGTCGAACTGGGCCGCCGTCTTCTGCTCTTCATGGATGCCCTGGGCCGAGGCGAGGCCGCCGTTCAGTGGATCTTCCTGGCCTGGATGATCGCCCTCGGCGCGTCGACGCTGCGCGGTGCGCGACGCGGTGGCGAGACGACGGCACCGGCTGGCGAGCCCGTGCGGCGGAGACGTATTGCGTGGAGACCGTGCATCCGGGTCTGTAGCGCCGATGCCCCGGTGTCGCTCTGGGTCATTGCGGCGGTCGGGCTTCTGGCCGGCGTGATGGGCGGGCTGCTCGGGCTCGGCGGCGGCGTCATCCTGCTCCCGGCGATGGTCGGTCTCATGGGGGTCG
>CAYXFW010000800.1:0-1571 GCA_964464305.1 uncultured Verrucomicrobiota bacterium | reverse complement strand
GGTTGCACGTCGGAAGCGCGCGTGACACAGACCGGGGACGCAAGACCGATCTTCGGATCTGCGGATCCTGTTCATGAGAGATAAGCAGGGGCGGTCAGGATGCAATTACGGAACGGGTCCGCTGTAGCCGCGACCGAGGGTCGCGGCTATCCTGCGCACCTGAGCGCTTGCCTGCCGCGATCCTCCGTCGCGCTGCGCTATGGAGGACAAGCCGGTCGCGGCTACAGAAGACCACATGCGGCTCTGTCTCAGCCGCGGGCCGATAGTCAGTCGGAGCGGCCGCGGGTTCACGGAACGGTGCGGCCGGTGAAGTCCTGGTCGTTTTCGTAGGTGTGGTGGACGGTGGGGCCGGGGAGGGCCTCGATGGCGGGCTTTTTGGGGTCGGACTGCTGGCGGAGGTAGATCATGGCCCGCGTTGCGGTGGGCCGGCCCAGCTTGTCGCTCTCGGTCACGAGCCGGCCGTCGGCCGTGAAGCGCTTGACCTCGTCGCCCTCGTGGCGGTCCCAGCCGGTGAGCCGGCCCGTGGCATCGTAGCGATAGACATCGCGCCACGTCTTGGGCAGCGTCAGGCGGTTGTCGACGTAGTTCACGCGGAATGTGCGCCCCACGATCTTCGGGAACAAGGCGCGCAGGGCGGTGAGATGGTACCGCTCGATCCGGTTCCTCTCGTACACGGTGAGCTTGTCGATACCGCCCTGGACGGGCGTCCACACCGGCCGCTCGCTCTCGATCCGGGCGACGCCCATGGCGACCAGCCGCCGGCGCTCGCGGGCGATGTCGCCCGAACGCGTGGCGTCCGGCAGGGCCGCGAGGGCCGCGGTGGCCCGCTCGGAGAACTGGAGGTCGTCCTTGAGGATGTTGAAGGCGGACACGACCCGGCCCTCGAAGGATCCCTTCGCCTTCGCCAGCGGGGCCTTCAGCAGGTCGGACAGGGCCTTGTCGGCGGGATTCGTTGTCGCCGCCGCAGCCTGCCGGATGGCGGGGGCCGCGTCGCGGAGCGCCGCGAGGTCGCCGACGGGCCACACGCTGCGCAGGAGCGCCGGGGCGTCGTCCTTGCCGTCGGACAGCACGGCGTCGGCGACGGCGGCCCAGTCGCGGATGTCGGAGGCATCGACCGCTGTGTCGCCCGCATCGTATCCGATGTCGACGATCCGGCCGTCGGGGCCGTAGGTCCGCGCCTCGTTGTCGAGAGCCGTCCAAGTGACAAATGCCGGCGCGGACCATGTCTTCCCGGCCCTCGCGAACGCGCCGATGTCGATGCGGGCGGACTCCATGCGGGAGCCCGGGGTGATGGGGCGGCGCGGCGGGTGGTCGACGCGGATCTCGACGCGCGATCCCTCCTTGTTGAGCGGCGTGATGCGGACGCCGTCAGCTCCGCCGCGGAGTACGGCCCACCGGTATTCCTCGATCCGTCCGTTCACCGCGTGGCTGCTTTCGGCGCTCACGACCATGCGGCGCGAGTGCGGCGCGCCGCGAAACACGCGTGCGACGGCCTGCGGGGTGGTGAAGATCTCCTCGGCCCAGACGGTGTACATCGGCACCTATTCCCAGCGCGGCAGCGAGGGGATCTA
>CAYXFW010000799.1:0-1580 GCA_964464305.1 uncultured Verrucomicrobiota bacterium | reverse complement strand
GCTCCTATGTGGATCGCGCGGCGAATTGTCTCGCCGAGATGTTCATCGAGGCGCCGCGCGGCGCCTCCTCCGCGTTCTCGCCGACCGCGCTTTCCGTGCAGACGTTCTCCGACTATGTCGCCGCCGGATTCTCCAGGGCGTTTGCCGTCGACCAGCGCCGGCACCTGGGGGACGTGGCGTTGGACGCGCAGTTGAATCTCTGGAACTGGAATACGAGCGTGGCGGAGTTGCTGACCTACCAGATCGTTGGGGATCCCGGCTTGATCGTGAACGGCCCATGAAACCGCTCCACTTCATCCTTTGGCTTTGGGTCGCCGGGGTGCCGTGCGCGGGCGCATCGGGATCGTCGCCGTCGACGGCCATTCCGCTTCCGGTCGGCCCGGGGGCAGTCGAGGGCAACTTCGTACGGGACACGGACGTTCACTGGTACCGGTTCCTCGCGACACCCGCGCTCGTGTATACCGTGAGGGTCAGCAACGTGTCCCTGTGGGACCACGACCTGTCATTCCGCGTCTTTGCGGAAGGGGAGGCCGTGGCCTCGACCAACAGCGCGTTTCATTCGCCGCAAGGCAGTGCGGTGGTGTGGACGAATACCGGGGGGGTGCGGAATTACTACGTGGCGGTCTCGCCCTTCCTGCAATTCGCCACCGGCACGTATTCGGTGGCTGTAAGCGCCAACACCATGGACACGGATGCCGACGGTCTTTCGGATGCATGGGAGAACCTGCATTTCGGCGATCCGACGAATGCGGTGGCGACGGCCGTGAACGCGTCCGGCATCTCGAATGGGGATTCCTTCACGACCGGAACCGATCCGAACGATCCTGCCGGCGCCTTGCGCATCACCCATGTCGAATTCAAGCCGGCCTCCACACGGGTCACGTGGTCCGCGGTGCCGTATGCCGCGTACCGCGTCGAATCGTCGACGAACCTTCAGTCGGGCAGCGGCTGGGTCTACCGGGAGCGTACTGTCTCCGGCCCGCTGGCCGGCCCGTTGCTCTACGTCGACACGTCCGGGAACGCTCTGGTAGAGTTCTTCCGGATTGTGTATGACGCCGATTGATTTCATCGCCTCATGACGCCCATGGATTCGTTGCGTGTCGCGGTCGAGCCACGCATGCATCCGGCGTTGGCTCGATGTCTCGATGTCTTTCTGGTTCATGCGCGCGATGTGCATGGGGGGAATCTTGTCGGGTGGGCGCGTACGCAGCGCCTTGAGCCCGTCCTCTACGGGGTCGGCGGGGCCGTGGACCGGTTCTTTCCGGAGGCCTTCCTCGAGGAATGCCGCCATGCCTATGAGAATGTGTTGGGGCGGTCCTGCCTGTTCCTGGGGCAGGCGGATCGTATCCGGGCTGTCCTGACTGCCAAGGGTGTCGTATCGCGTGCGTGGCGCGGCGCGGTGTACGGACAGGATCTCTATGGCGATGCCGGTCTGAGATACTGCACGGATCTGGACATCCTGGTTGGACCGGCCGACCGGGACCGCGCACGACTCGCGCTGACCGCGGCTGGATATCGCCTGCGCGAACGGGCACCGCCCGTGTGGTTTCTCGCCCGTCACCACCTCCACTGGCCGATGA
>CAYXFW010000798.1:1261-1581 GCA_964464305.1 uncultured Verrucomicrobiota bacterium | reverse complement strand
GGTCGAGCGCTCGTTGTACGATTTCCGGTCGGACTTCTACGTGCACCTGTCGACAATCGACGTCTATCCCGACGCCTCAGGTCCCGCAACGACCGGCGAGGACGTGCCGATCGACCCGGCATGCCTGACGCCCTACGGTTTCCACAAGTGGCTCGCCGAGCGGCTGGTCGAGCACGATGCGCCGCGGCGGCTGATCCTGCGCATGGGCGGATTCGTCGGCCCGGGGCTGTGGAAAAACTCGATTCATGACCTGCTCACGGGCGTACCGTTGCGCGTACATCCGGATTCGGAATATCAATACCTGGATACACGCGAACTCG
>CAYXFW010000798.1:0-1251 GCA_964464305.1 uncultured Verrucomicrobiota bacterium | reverse complement strand
GGATCGTGTTCGACCTCGTTGCGAAGGGAGTGGAAGGGACGTGCCTCAACGTCTGCGGAGCCGGCACGATCCCGCTGCGCGAGGTGGCGTCGTGGATTCCCGGCTGCGACCTCTCGTCCCTCCCCGCCGACCTCCCGCGGGAGCGTTACGAGGTCTCGATCAGGCGCCTTCAGTTGCTGCGGCACGTGCCGGCCACGCAGGATACGTTGAGGGCGTTTGTCGGCAGTCGCATCGGAGAACGGTCGGCCGCGGGGCATGGGGGCGGCGCGACCGGCTACGCCACGTCCCGCCAGGTTTCTTGATATCATGCGCGTGAGGAACACATGACGTACGATCCGGATCTGATGGCCTTTCTGAAAGGGAAGCTGGTTCTTGCGAATCTGGGATCGATCGGCGACAGCGATCTCCGCCTGCCGGACCGGTTTGTAAAGCTGCTCACCGTGCTGGATGTGGATGCCGTGGGGGGGTCGAAGTTGAGGGCGCCCTACCATCGTCACATCAAGATCCGCACGCTCATCGCGGGAGCGCCGGGCGAGCGGATGTTCTACGAGAACACGTTCACTGGCAGTTCCTCCCTTCTGGAGGCCGACAAGACCCTCATCGAGGACTATGGTCTTGAGAGATACTATCGTGTCGTCGCCGCAGGCCTGAAGGAGTGCACGACGGTTCCGGCTCTTCTGTCGGCGAACGGGCTCGACCATGTTGACTTTCTCAAGACGGATCTGGAGGGCGCGGACTACGAGGTCTTGAGAAGTTGCGAGAGCCTCCCCGTGGCCCCGCTCCTCATCCAGAGCGAGCTTCGGTATCAGCCATTCTACAAGGGGGAACCCCGCGCGTCCGCCGTCATGGAGTACCTGCATGGCCGCGGATACGACATCCTGTCGATCCTGCATACCGACTACTGGACCTATCGAACCCCGTTTCGCTTCTGGCGAACGCACGGACGCGCCGTCTGGTCGGACTTCCTCTTCGTACGCACGCCCGAGGCGATCGAGAGAGATTCCCCGGATCCCGCTGCGGACTTTGTCCGGCAGATCGTATTCCTTGCAATGCTGGGGCAGTTCAACTATGCGGACCACCTTCTGAAGAGGCTTTCCGGGCGCGTGCCCGATGCCTGGGTCCGCGAACTCGGGCACCTGCTCGCGCCCTCCGTCGCCCGCCTTGCAGATTATGTTCTCAGGGGGTGGCGGCGGCGTATCCGGCCTCTGGAACTGACCGCACGACACTTGGTTTCAAGGAGCAGCCATGCCA
>CAYXFW010000797.1:0-1583 GCA_964464305.1 uncultured Verrucomicrobiota bacterium | reverse complement strand
CCTTCCAGTCTCCCGGGATGGTCCGCCGTTCACAGCACACGGTGGTGGCCGCGGATGAATGCGGCGAGGCTTCGCGCGATGGCGCCTGCCGCAAGCAGGGCGACGGAGACGGCGCAGATGGTCTGGTTGGTGGGGAGGTCGTGACGGTAGGACACGGCCAGGCCGGTCAGCGTCGAGACGACCGCCGAACCCACGGCAATGGCGATCACGACGGAGAGCCGGCGGCTCAGCAGGAGGGCCATCGACGACGGCACCACGAGGTGGCAGAAGACGAGCAACGTGCCCGCGGTCTGCGCCGCGGCCGCCTCGACCGTGCCGAGCAACAGGAAGAACGCCGCCTCCCAAACGGCGGGCCGCACGCGCAACACGGTCGCGGCTTCGCGGTCGAGGAAGGCGTAAAGGACCGGACGTCCGAACAGCGCCAAGGCCGCCGCACAGGGCAGCAGCACGGCGGCCAGGATGATTGTGTCGGAGCGGCCCGCGAGAATCAGGTCGCCGTAGAGTAGCGCGCGGATCTCCTGCAGACCGAACCCGCTGCCGGAGACCAGCAGCAGCGCGAGGCTCGACGCGGCGACGAAGACCACCCCGAGCATCGCGTCGCGCGGGATCCGCCGGGACTCGAAGGGTCCCGCCAGCAACAGGACCGCGGTCAGCGTGGCCGCCATCGCGCCGGCCATCGGAGGCAGGTGCAGCACCCATGCCGCGGCGATGCCGCAGGCCGCGGTCTCGGAGAGTGCGATGCCGATGAAGACCACCCGCTTGAGGATCACGAAGACCCCGAGCGCCGCGCAGACGGCGGCGGTCAGGACGCCGGCGAGCACCGGGTGGGGGAACGAGCGAAACAGGTCGGCGAGGGTGTCGATCATGGCTCGGCACCGATTGTCTGAGCCGGCTTCCGGACATCGTTGCGGGAATCCCCAATCTTCGCCCCGGAATCCGGCGGCCGGGACGGTTTCGGCCGCGGTGGAACGCGGCCCTCCAGAAGCGGAATCCGTTCCGCAACGGCCGTGGCGACGTCGACGATTTCGGCGCGGCCGTGCGCGACGCGGCAGATACGGTCGGAAAGCCCCGCCGCGTGCTCCAGGCCGTGGTAGGCCAGCAGGACCGTGCGGCCCTCCTCGCGGCTCAGGCGGCGGAATTCGGCGAGTACCGCGGCCTCCGATTCCTCATCCAACTCCGAGGTGGGCTCGTCCATGATGTACACCTCCGCGTCCGTTGCGAGCGCCCGCGCGAGAAGCGCCTTCTGCCGCATTCCGCCCGACAGCTCCGCGAAGGTCTTGCGCTGGTGCGCCGCGAGTCCGAGGCGGTCGAGGATCCCGTCCACCCGCGTCCGCTGTCCCCGGTCCGGCCGCCGCCACCACCCGTTCGCCGGGAAGAGCCCCATCTCCACGATCTGGCGGGCGGTGACGGGATAAAGCGGATCGATGACGCGCTGCTGCGGCACGTAGCCCGGCGGCTTCTGCGAGAATGGCGTCACGATGCGTCCGCGCCGCAGCGGCAGCAGGCCGAGGATGGCACGCAGCAGCGTCGTCTTGCCCGCGCCGTTCGGTCCCACGAACGGCAGCAGGATCCCGTGCGGAATC
>CAYXFW010000796.1:0-1585 GCA_964464305.1 uncultured Verrucomicrobiota bacterium | reverse complement strand
GCAGACCGTGGGCCTCGACGACGGGGAGATGCTTGTTCTCGCGCTCGCCGAGGCGGGAGTCGATGACCACAGTCCGGTTATGGCAGGCGTGGATCTTCGCCGGATCGTAGCCGTCCTTCTTCATGGCCCGGATGACGCCATCGAGCTGCCAGGGCGTCGTCGAGCTGGCCGGATAGAAGAAATGCCAGCTGATGTTGATCTTGAGGGCGGTCTCGCGATCCTTCGGAAGCACCGTCTGGTACCCCGCAAAGTTCATCAGCCGGTGCACGTCGTCGAGGACGCTCGCCGGGGACGTGCGGACGATGGATACGCGGGACTTCATGATGGGGCACCATAGCCGAGAACCGTCCGCTTCGGCAAGCCGCCCGGTCGCGCCCGGTCGCGCCGCCCGGTCGCCAGGCAGGCGCTTCGGAGCACAGACCACCGGCTCGCGGTAGCTCGCCCCTCCAGAAACCCGAAACCCCCTGGGATGGTCTTTCCTTCCGACCTCTGCCTTCCGACCTCTGACCTCTGACTTCCGACCTCCGTCCTCCGTCCGTCCGTCGGATCTCGGTCCTCGGCCCTCGGACCTCGGGTACTGCCGCCGGACGCGCCCTTTAGCCGTCGTACAGGTCGTCGCCGCCCCCGCTGCCCGTCTTGCCCGGGGATTCCCCCATCTTCTCCTCGATCTTCTCGGGGGCTTCGCCGGATTCGAGGCGGCGGACGACCTCCTCCATCTCGCCGTCCATCGGCTCGCCGGAAGTCTGTGCGAGCTTTCGCATCGCCCTCCCGATCGAGCGCGGATCGTTCTCGTCCACACCGCCGAGCACGGACTCCATTCCGGCCAGGTCCGGCATCGGGCCGTCCCCTCCCCCGACCGGCGGGGCCCCGGGCGCGCCCGCATCCGGAGCGGCGGCCTTCGTCGCGCCCACGATGGCGACGCGGGAAACCGCACGGCTCATCCGCCGGCTCCCACAGTGGGGGCACGCCGGCGTCGTGTGCGCGGCCATGTTACGGACCAGAAAGCCCGAAACCCGGCCGCACTTCGCGCAGCCATACTCGTAAATCGGCATGCGACCAGACTAGGAGAGCCCGCGGGCACGGTCAAATCGCGGGGGCGACCCCGGAGCGGACGAGAGGTGTCAGGTTTCAGGTGTCAGGAGGGGGAAGCTCCCGCTACAAGGCCGGAGAGCGCGCATGGCAATTCAGCGGGGCCCCGGCATCCTGAGCCAAGAGGGAACTGAGGGACAGAGAAGCAATCCCGTCCACTGTCCCCACGCCGCCCTGCGGTGCCGGTCCCACCGGGCTTGCCCCGGTGGGGAGAAAAAGGGGCGCCGCACCGTCACACACCCACCACGAACGGCGCCTTCCCTCCCCATCCTGCAAATCCTGTTATCCCGTCCCGCCTTCCCTCCGCTCACGTCCAAGGGTTGGAAGACCCGTAGATGCCATTGTCCGAACCTTGGACGGCAGTCGGATTTCTGAGGATCAACACCGCGACACGACGCGGACTGGATCCTATTGACCTTCGTCGTAGCTACTTACAAATGCGTCGATCCGCTGCACTACTTCTCTGTCCCCTGTCCCCCCACTTCTCTGTCCCCTG
>CAYXFW010000795.1:0-1586 GCA_964464305.1 uncultured Verrucomicrobiota bacterium | reverse complement strand
ATGTCGATGGCGGTGCCTCGGCCGTCGCCGGGATGTTGATGCCATTCGAACAGTGGCAGTACCCGACCGCCCTGACCGACGATCCGCACGAGGAACACCGGGGCCCGGTGCTCCGCGCCTGATCCGGCGCGGAAAAGGATGAGGGATGAAACCTGAAAGTCTGGGCGGCAATCCGGTTCGGCGAAGGCGGGCACCTTTCGGGACGGCCCCCTGATCCGCTGCCCAAGGCCCTCCGACTTTCCCCCTTCTTCCTTGATACTTCCAACTTCCTTGGAGTTTGGAGTTTCCCTACTTCCGGATCGCTGCCCGCGAGCCCCCGTCGATCAAGGTCAACTGAATCGTTCCGTCTCAGTTTCCCGCCGCCGCAGGCGGACGGTGCTCCATCCATTCCTCCGCGACCCACGCGGCCGCCTCGGCGCCCAGCATCCGCTCCACCACGTGCAGCGCGCCGTCGATGCCGGCGGTCACGCCGGCGGTGGTGATAATCCTGCCCCCGTCGACGAACCGTCTTCCCGTGACGACTTTGCATTTCGGCGCCGCGGCCTGGAGGTCGCCGATCCCCCAGTGATGCGTCGTCGCCTCCACGCCGTCGAGCAATCCCGCCTCGGCAAGCAGGAAGGCGCCGAAGCAGACGGACATTGTGATTTCCGCGGTTCCGCTGGCCTTCTTGATCCAATCGCGGCCGGCCCGGCCCAGCGCCCGCATGTTGCCGCCGGGAACCACGACGATGGCGGCATCCGGGGCGGTCTCGACGCTGAACTCGGGGGTGACGGTCACGCCTCCCATGGTTTTGATCGGACGCGTGGATTCGGCGACGGTCACGACGCGGAAAGCCTTCTGCTTTCCCGCCAGGATGAAGACCTCCGCCGGACCTGCAAAATCCATCAGCTCGACGCCGTCAAACAACAGGATGGCGACCGTCTTGGGTGTCATGGGAGCCTCCGTGGCCTTGTCGGGACGAACCGGTGGCTTGGCTGCGGCCGGTACCGGGGTGTCCGGTGTTGCGGCGGCCACCGAACCAGCGAGCATCGAACCCAGGGTGAGGGCTGCAAACAGGCGCATGATGTGTTCCCAGTCTAAGTTGTCCGCCGACCTGATTTCGCGACCGGAATCCGGCTCCGGACGCCGCGTTCAGGATAGCGGCGTTGCGGCGGATGGCAAGGGCAGGCGGCGCGAGCGGATGGCGGGGAACGGCCTGCAGGCTCACGGAAGGGCCCGGATCCGGCGTCGGAGGTCGCGGGCGGCCTCGACCGGCAGGGCGGGGGACTCGAGGGCGCGTTCGTAGGCGCGCCGGGCGTCGTCCCGACGTCCCGCGGCCTCATGGATCTCGCCGAGCAGGATGGCCGCGTCCGGATTGACCGGTGCGGTTGTCATCAGCTTCTCCAACACGCTGCGCGCCTCGGCGGCGCGTCCTGCGCGACTCAGGTAGAAGGCGTGGGTATAGGCGTATCGCCCGTCCTGCGGGCGGAGCGCCGCCGCCTTCGCGGTCCATTCCGCCCCCGCGGCCGCATCGCGCTGGCCCAGCAGCACGCCCAGGTTGAACGCCGCCTCCGCCATGCGCGGGTCGCTCTTCGCGGCCTGTCGAA
>CAYXFW010000794.1:0-1588 GCA_964464305.1 uncultured Verrucomicrobiota bacterium | reverse complement strand
GTGGTTGTGGATCGCGTACTTCATGTCGTACGCCTTGACCTTCGTCTCGACGTACCGGATCAGCTCGGGCGACTCGACCTTCTTCTTGTCGACCTCCTTGTGCGGCACGCCGACGATCAGCTTCACGCCGACTCGCTTCGCATACTCGAAGGCCTCGTCGACCGCCTTTTCGGTGCCCATGTAGATCGGGCCGACCGCGTAGCCCGTGACGTCGAAGCTCTTCAGTTTCTCGTGGAAGGCGGCGATCTCCGCGTCGGTGCTCGTCAGGGGAAGATGGAAATCCTTGATGCAGAGAAACCGCACATCCACCTTCTTCACCATCTCCAGCGCCGGCTCGATCTTGAACTTGTGGAACGAATACCCCGCGATGCCGAGTCGGAAGGTCTCCCGGGCTCCGCCGGCCGGCGCCGCCGCCGAAACCCGCGTTGCGCCCGCGAGGAGCGCCGGCACGCCGGCCGCCGCCGCCAGCCCCACCCCAGCCTGTTGGAAGAACGAACGCCGTGTGCTCATGACCGCATCCTCCCGCACCGGCCCGCAGGCCGGGCACATGATCCGTCGCGGCCCGGCACCCCGACCGCGCCGCACCCGCGGACGCCCGGCAACCCGGCCGACCCCGACACCCTAGTCCCCCCGGCCGTGAAGCGTCAACCGATTCCCGCGTTGCCTTGCAGCAGATCGGCGGGCGTGATAGCGTGACCTGTTGCGCGGCGGGGATTTTGGGGCCGGGCCCTATGCGACAGGGCGCGGGCCAATTCCGTCAGGCCCGGAAGGGAGCAGCGGTACGTCATGCCGCCCGGGCGCCGTAGGATCACCCGGCCTTTCCCGCCGCGCGATGCGGGGCGCCCCGCGCCCCCACGGACAGGCGATGGCATACGAAGTCCTGGCTAGAAAATGGCGGCCGCAGCAGTTCGACGACGTCGTCGGACAGCAGCACGTCACCCGCACGCTCTGCAACGCGATTACCGCGAAGCGGATCGCGCATGCCTATCTTTTCGTCGGCCCGCGCGGCATCGGCAAGACCTCCATCGCGCGGATTTTCGCCAAGGCCCTGAACTGTGCCAAGGGCCCCACCCCCACGCCCTGCGGCGTCTGCGATTCCTGCCGCGAGATCACCGACGGATCCAGCCTCGACGTCCTCGAATTCGACGCCGCCTCGAACACCCAGGTCGACAAGGTCCGCGAGATCATCATCGACCGCGTCTCGTACTCCCCGGCCCGGGGGCCCTTCAAGGTCTACATCGTGGACGAAGTCCACATGCTCTCGACCTCCTCGTTCAACGCCCTGCTGAAGACCCTCGAGGAACCGCCGGCCCACGTGAAGTTCATCTTCGCCACGACGGAGGCCCAGAAGGTACCGACCACCATCGTCTCCCGCTGCCAGCGCTTCGACCTGCGGCGGATCCCCCTGCGCGACATCCTGGGCCACCTGGCGAAGATCGCCAAGGCGGAGGGGATCGAGGCGAGCGACGACGCTTTGCTGGCCATCGCCCGCGGCGCCGAGGGCGGACTGCGCGACGCCGAATCGGCCCTGGACCAGTTGATCTCCTTCCGGGGAAAGACGATCGGAGAGGACGACGTCCTCTCGGTG
>CAYXFW010000793.1:0-1595 GCA_964464305.1 uncultured Verrucomicrobiota bacterium | reverse complement strand
CGCCCGCACCGGCCCTGCCAACACCGTTCGTGTTGCCGCCGAGGAACATTGTCGTGCCGACCGGCAGGCGGTCGTTGCCGTTGGTGAGTTGGAGATACATGTCAAACGTGCCCGAACCGTCCGGATCCTTGTTGACGGTGAGGTGCGTGTATCCCCCGTACGTGCCCACGCCTCCGAATGCGATGTAGCTGGTTCGCGAAAGCACGCCCGTACCGTTTACCGACTGCCTGGTGTCTGTCACAAAGGAGACGCCCCTGCCGCTCCCGTCGTCCGTGAGCGTGCCGCCGAAGTACAGAAAACCCTGGCTGCCGGCGCTTTGAACCTGCGGCCCGCTGATGCCGATCGAGGAGTTTGCGTGCAGCGTGACGACGCCGAGGTACTTGCTGTTGACGACTCCCTGGAATCCGAGGGATCCGAGGTCGCTGCTCCCGTACAGATGGACGGGTTCCGCGTTCGACGGCCCGCTGGACCCCTGACCCATCGGACGAATGACCGAGCCCCCGTACACATAGGTCGCGCCGTTCGTGTCGCCGAACGCCCAATAG
Organism: uncultured Verrucomicrobiota bacterium; assembly: GCA_964464305.1. Classification (GTDB taxonomy): domain Bacteria; phylum Verrucomicrobiota; class Kiritimatiellia; order PWTM01; family PWTM01; genus VGWF01. The sequence continues at coordinate 1,050 of CAYXFW010000793.1, read as the reverse complement.
GACGCGTTGCCATAGACACTCTGGATTCCGCCGCCGGCATTGTTGCTGGCGATGATCGAACCGGTGAAGTTGCTGTTCGCGCCGAAGAACTGCAGGTTGTTCTTGATCGTCAGGATCGTTCCATTCCCGACAATCGGGCCGCGGAAGTTCATCCATCCCGAGTCGCCCCTGCCGCCCAGCGTCAGCGTGACGCCGTCGACGCGGACGGTCGAGTAGATGCTGAGCTGTCCGCTGTACTCGTTGCTGTTGACGATCGACGGATTGGCCCCGGCAAACGTGATCTGCCCGCCGTTAAGCACGAGCAGCGTGTTGTCGCCGGCGCCCGAATCGTTGAAGAGCAACTTGTTCAGGGTGACATTCCCCGAAAGCCAGTTCGTAACGTGGGCGGTGTAGTCGTTGGTGAAGATCGCAACGTGCGTATCGGCGTCCGGAACCGAGGCGGGGTCCCAGTTCGCAGCGATGTTCCAGTCGTTGCTCCCGCTCACAGGCACCCATGCGTTCGTCGTCTGCGCCTGCGCGCCCGCGGCGACCCACATCGCCGCCGCAACCATCCCGCTCCGCATCATCATGCCATTCATGTGTCGCCTCCTCCGCCGCCTAAACCCGCCCTTTAACAGCGCACTGAGTGTACGGGAGGGGGCAAGAGAAAAACAAGGAATTTCCCGACGACTTTTCCCCGCCCGCGCATGGGACGGGACTGGACGGAACGGAAGAACACGGAGACGCGGAGGGCGGAGAGGAGCGGACAGGATCACGGGATGAACAGGATGGGAAGGAGGGGGGAGCAGCCGCCACGATCCCCGTGCGCTTGCCATGTCCCTGCGCGGTTGCGGAGCGGGCGCGCCGTGCGCTGAAGTGTGGCGGTGTGGCAGTGTGGCCGTATGGCGGTGCGGAGACGACCTTCGACCTCCGACTTCCGTCCGCCCCTCGGACCTCAACCCTCGCCCCTTGCCTACCGCCGGATGCGGCGCCGGAGCAGTCCGCCGAGGGCGGCGAGGCCCAGCAGACCCAGCGTGTGGGGTTCAGGCACCACGGTCAGCTTGATGTCGT
>CAYXFW010000792.1:0-1603 GCA_964464305.1 uncultured Verrucomicrobiota bacterium | reverse complement strand
GGAACTTGGGAGACCCGAGGGATTCCCGGAGGGATCCGGGTGGGCAGTGCCGAAAGGGCTGGCGATGGTTTCTCGGGAGTCAGATCCACTGGTAGTACTCGGAGGGCGGGAGAGCCGCCCACAGGGGGAAGCGGTGGACAGGGGTTCGCAGCCTGCAAAGGAAACAGCCGCCGGGCACGACGGACCGGACGTAGTGCTGTCAACCTCCCTGCAGGGGATAGCGGACAAGGCGCGGAAGGAATCGAAGCACCGGTTCCGCAATCTGTACGGGATGCTCAACGAGGCTTTTCTGGCGGAGAGCTGGCGCTGGGTGCGCAAGAACGCGGCCAGCGGGGTGGACGGGGTCAGCGCGCGGGAGTACGAGCGCGACTTGGCGACGAACATCCGAAGCCTTGTGGAGCGCCTGAAGGAGAAGCGATACCGGGCGAAGCTGGTGCGGCGGCATTGGATCCCGAAAGAGAACGGCAAGGAGCGTCCTCTGGGGATCCCGGTGGTGGAGGACATGTTACTGCAGGTGGCGGTAGCGCGGATCCTCTCAGCCATCTACGAGCAGGACTTTCTGCGTTGCAGCTACGGGTACCGGCCCAGGGTCGGTGCTCATGATGCGATCGACAAGTTGACGGTGAAGCTGCAGTTCGGGAGGTACCATCACGTCGTCGAGATCGACCTGGAGAACTACTTTGGGACGATCGACCACGACTGGCTCGGGCGGATGCTGAAAGAGAGGATTGACGACGAACCGTTCCTGCGGTTGATCCGGAAGTGGCTGAAGGCCGGAGTGCTGGAGACCGACGGTCAGGTGGTACACCCGGCGACGGGGACCCCCCAGGGAGGCGTTGTCTCCCCGGTACTGGCCAACGTCTACCTGCACTACGTCCTGGATCTTTGGTTTCACCGGAAGGTGGTGCGTGCCTGTCGAGGCGAGGCGTGCCTCATCCGCTATGCGGATGACGTCGTCTGCGCGTTCGAGCACGCGGAGGAGGCCGGCCGATTCCTGATCGAGCTCGAAGTGAGGTTGTCGAAGTTCGGGCTGAAGCTCTCCCCGACGAAGACCCACCGGTTAGGGTTCGATCGGGAGGGAGACGGGCGCGAGGCGTTCGACTTCCTCGGCTTCGAGTTCCGTTGGGGTCGGGACCGGCAGGGGCGACCGCACCTGAAGCGGCGGACGGCTCGGAAGAGCTTGCGCAGGTCGCTGGCGCGGTTCACCCTCTGGTGCCGGGAACACCGGCATACTCCTGTACGCCGACTTCTCGCCGAGGTGAGTCAGAAGCTCCGCGGCTACTACCGGTACTTCGGGATCTATGGCAACTCCCGGAGCTTGTGGCAGTTCCACTTCGCGGCGATGCGGATCCTTCAGAAGTGGCTCAACCGACGGAGCGATCGCCGGAGCTATAACTGGGCCGGCTTTCGTGAGTTGTTGGAACACCTCCAGGTTCCGCGTCCCGTGATCGGGCCGTCCGCGGGCGCTTCGAGTTCCTGATGGGTCTTGATGCGGAAGCGAGAACCACTAAAGAGCCCGGTGCGGGAAACCCGCACGCCGGGATCTGTGCGGGGGCCGTCGGGCAACTGGCGATCCTACCGCGATGGCGGTTCACAGATTCGG
>CAYXFW010000791.1:0-1603 GCA_964464305.1 uncultured Verrucomicrobiota bacterium | reverse complement strand
GCACCGCCACCCTTCTCGCCGCCGCCTGCGCCTTCGCCGCCGAGTCCCGGGTTTCCCTCAGCGCCATCGCGTCGGCCTACGGGATGAAGGTGACGGCGAACACGAAGAGCGTCGTCGAAATGAAGAGCCCGACGTCGACCCTGCAGTTCTTCCCCGAGACGCGCGAGATGAAGCTGAACGGGACGCGGATGTGGCTCAACGATTCCATCGCGTACGTCGACGGCCGATGGAGCATCAACACGGTGGACCAGGCCCGGATTCTCGATCCGGTCCTCCGTCCCTCGCGACACCTTTCCGGGCTGGGCTCCTCGGTCGTGCTTCTCGATCCTGGCCACGGCGGCGAGGACCCCGGCGCCATCTCGCGCGGGGGCCTGCAGGAGAAGCGGCTCACGCTCGACCTCGCCCGCCGCGTGCGGGCCAAGCTCGTCAACGCAGGCGTGAAGACGCTGTTGACCCGTGACAGCGACCGCACCCTGGATCTCGATGCGCGGGCGCCGCTCATCCGCCGCCACGGCGCGCAGGTGTTCGTCAGCCTTCACTTCAACTCGGCGAGCTCGCGGACGATCGGCGGCGTCGAGGCCCACGTTCTCGCAGCCCGAGGCTATGACATCACCGCGGGCGGGGACTCGGCCGCAAAGAAGTCCGCGTCCAACAACGGCAACCGCTACGACGCCGCCAACACGATGCTGGCCTACCAGATCCAGAGATCCCTCCGGCTCTCGCTGGGTAATACGCAGGACCGGGGCGTCCGGCGGTCGCGCTTCGCAGTCCTGCGCGACGCCACATGCCCCGCGGTGCTGGTCGAATGCGGATTCCTGTCCAACGCGACCACGGCGGAGCGGCTGCTTTCTTCCACCTACATGGACGGCCTCGCCCAACGCATCGCCGATGGCATCGTCGAATACGTCAAGGCCGTCCGCGCCACACGCCCGCCGTCCCGGCCGGCCTCCTCACGGAAGTGACGGCGGACAGGTGAAGTGCAGGAGGGGTGGCAGTATGGCGGTGTGGCGGAGGGGAAGAGGTGGGGGGTGGAGGGGGGTTCCAGACCTTGGAAGCTTCGGCGGATGGTCTTTCCAGGGATTGGAAGGCAGCTTTGGTGGCGCGGCGGGAAACGCTCCGGTGCGCGGGATGGCCGCGACCGACGGTCGCAGCTACAGCAGACGAGATGTGACTCTAGGTTCCGCTCCCGCGGAGTCGCCTTGTACCCCGGCCCCTACTCCCGGATGTTCTTCTTCTTGCCGTCCGGATCCGCTTCGCCGCCAGCCCCTGCCGGCCCGAGGATTGCGTCCAGATCGCCGAAGGGTTGGAAGGTGCCGGAGGGGGCGCGATTCGTGGTCGATCCTGAGGTTGCGGACAGGGCGGACGAGAGACCCTTTTCGTGCTCGTAGTCGTGGCAGTAGAGGCAGAGCAGTTCCCAGTTGCTGCCGTCGGGAGGATTGTTGTCGTGATTGTGGTCCTTGTGGTGGACGGTCAACTCGCGCAGCCTCTTCCCCGTGAATTCGCGCGCGCATGAGGCGCAGACGTGCGGCAGAATCCGGAGCGCCCTCTCGCGATAGCCCTGGTTCCGCGCCGCGGTCTCCCGCCGGAGATCGGTAATCGCCTT
>CAYXFW010000790.1:0-1608 GCA_964464305.1 uncultured Verrucomicrobiota bacterium | reverse complement strand
TTCTCCTCGGAATGTGTCCCCCGAGGGGCATCTGCCGGTTTGCCTGCCCGCTCGGGCCGGTCCTGGACGCATGCGGTCGCCTGAGGGACGGCGGGCCGGGGCGGATCTCCGTCGCGACGGGTCGGGTCCTGCTGGGCGCCATGCTGGGGGCTGCGGCTTTGGGCTGGCCGTTTCTGGTCTGGCTCGATCCGTTCGCGGGCGTGAACGCGTTGGGTCGCATGGTGCGGCATCCGGGGAGCCTTGCGGTGACCGCTGCCGGGTTGCTGGTCTTGATCCCCCTTGCGCTCTCGGTCTGGCGTCCGCGGTCGTGGTGCGGTCGCGTGTGTCCGCTCGGCGCCATGCAGGACATCATGACCGGACTGCGCCGTGGCGTGTCGCGCGAGGCGTCCGCGTCGACCGGAGGCCCTGCGTTCCCCGCACTGTCCCGCCGCGAGTTCTTTGGGGTGGGGGCGGGTGTCGCCGTTGCGGCCGCGGCGCGGGCGGCTGGAGCGACGGCGCGGGACCCGGTGCGTCCGCCGGGGGCCGTCGCCGGCCTTCGGTTTGGCGCGGTCTGCATCCGGTGCGGCAATTGCGCGGCGGCGTGTCCGACGCGGATCATCCATCCCGACCCGGGACGGCACGGCCTCGTGTCTTTCCTCTCGCCCGTGCTGGATTTTTCGAAGGACTACTGCCGCGAGAATTGTGTTCGCTGTACGGAGGTCTGTCCGAGCGGCGCGCTGACGCCGTTGCGCACGTTGGTGGAGAAGAAGGCATGGCGCATCGGGCTGGCGAGCGTGGACTTCGGCACCTGCCTGCTCGCGGCCGGCCGCGAGTGCACGGCCTGTGTGAGCGCCTGTCCGCATGGCGCGATCTCGGTGGTCTCCGACGGCTTCGATACCGGTCCGCGCGTCGATCCGGCCGTCTGCAACGGCTGCGGGGCCTGCGAAGCCGTCTGTCCCGTCGAGCCGGTCCGCGCGATCCGCATCGCCCCCGCGCAACCCGTCCGTTGACGCCGCCCCGAGGCCGGTGTCTCTCCCCTGCGCGAACACGCAGGAGGAAGGGGCGCGCGAGACCGCGTTCCGATGAAGAAATGCGCGCGCATCGCCGGATGCATTCTATTTCGGGCGTACGGCGATGAAACCGGCCGTGCCGGGCCATGCGTTCGTTGCGGAGGCCGTGGCGATCTGCCACGTCCCGGTGCCCGTGCCTGCGGTGACGACCTGTGCGATGCCGGCGGATGCGAGACCGGAGACGCTCGTGGCCACGATGACGTCGTACGACCGGCCGCCGCGCGCGACCCAGTCGAGACGGAGCCCGGCGGCGGTGCCACCGATCGCCAGAATTCTCAGCAGAGCCTGCGGGTCGAGGGGGTCGGTCCCGGCGGCCGCCTCGTCGGCGTCGCCGGCGCCATCCCTGTCGCTGTCGCGGCGCAGCGGATCGGTCGCGGTTGTCGGCGAGAACGACGCCCCCAGGATCTCGATCAGGTCGGACAAGCTGTCGGAATCGTCATCCGGGCTGTCCTCGTCAGGGATTCCGTTTCCGTCGGCATCGCGCGCCGGGTCGAGCAGGGGTGCAAAGAGCATGCCCGCCCGCGAGAGGCGGTGCGAACTGGACGAGAAGCCGAAGGCG
>CAYXFW010000789.1:0-1613 GCA_964464305.1 uncultured Verrucomicrobiota bacterium | reverse complement strand
GCGCGCGCATCTGGGCAGGTTCCTCGAACTGCAACCCTCCGATTCCAAGGCCGCCGGCGTCAGGCAGTGGCTGGCGGAGCACCCGTAGGCGGGCGGAGTTTCAGGTTTCGAGTTTCAAGTTCCAGGTTTCAAGTTTCAAGTTTCGGCAGCCGCTTGCCCTCCGCTCTTGGCTTCCGGACCGCCGTCCGCCCAGATGGTCAAGGACCCACCGGTATTCGCGCACGATCGATTCCGTCAGGCCAATCCGGCGGATCCGCGCAGGCAGCGCGAGGAATGTGTAGGTCTCGATCTCGAGCGTCGATGTTGCGCGAACCGCAGCGCGCCAGAAGTCCGCGCCTAGCTCCCCGGCCGTCGATCGCAGGGGGGCCGCGGGCTTGTGAAACAACGGCACATGACAGTGAACGCGCGCCTCGAGGTCGGCGGGCATCCGGGCGAGATCGCGCAAGGCGGGGCCCAGGTCGGTCCATCGCGCCCGCTCCCATGCTCCGTCCATCGCCCGGGTCTGGTGGAGGTAGACCGGGTCGGCAAAGGCCCGGAGCCCCGCCCGTCCGGCCGCCGTGTTCCGCGCGGCCACCGCGGCGCTGACCTGGATCTTGGAAATCCGGATTCCCTCGCGGACGAGCCGCTCCACCGCGTTTGCGGGATCCTCGCCTCCCACCGCGCTATGACAGGTGTCGAAGCAGATGCCGAGATGTCTCCGCACGACGGTCTCCGCGCGACGCAGCGGCCAACCGAACGCCGCGCGAAGCCCGGCACAGACATCGGGTACCATGCGGCGCCGGTGGAACTCGGCAAACCCGGCCGCGGTCTCGACCAGGCAATCCGGCTCCGGTTCCAGCCCCACATGGATCTCCCGGCCCGTGCGAGACCGCAACGCATCGAGCCCGGCGCACAGACGCACCCACCGCCGCACCATGGCGGCGACCGCGAATTCCCCCTCGATCCACGGGCCGAACGAACCCGGCACCGTACTCACGCTCCCCTCCCCGTCCGGCGGGAGCCATGCCGCCAGGATTCGTGCCAGGCGCAGCGTATAGGTCAGGCGCGCATCCGAGCGCCAATCCGGAGCGTAGACCCTCTCTTTGACACCGGCGCCGTGAAAACGTCCGTACGGAAATCCGTTGATCGTGACCGCATGCATGCCCAGCGCGTCGAACCGGGCACGCGCGGCGGCCAGCCGGACCGGCACATCCACGGTGCGCGCGGCGAGCGCGGACAGGCGCAGGCCCAGACCAAACGGACGTCGTGGCGCGATGCGCGACTTCACGGCAGCAGCCTGCGTCTCGATCGCATGCAGGTTCTCCGCCCACGTCTCGCCGGGGTGGATGTTGAGGCAGTACACCAGCTCCGGACCCGATCCGACGCCAATCCTCATGACTTGTCTCCGCCGCGGCGTGCCGCGCATGCGCACCGTACACCCGGGCACGGCAAGCCTCAATCCCGGGCAACGAAGGTCGGAGATACGCCGCCGCCGTTCTCCCGGCCTCATTCTCATCGTTTTCGGCCGCCATTGGAGTAGAATGAGTTGACACTATCCATGGTCTCGAAATTCACAAACACCGGCTGGGCTGTGACGATCGGACTTGCGGCGCTCGCCGCACGGCTGAACGCCC
>CAYXFW010000788.1:0-1614 GCA_964464305.1 uncultured Verrucomicrobiota bacterium | reverse complement strand
CGGCCGTTGGCTGACCGACCGATGCGATCCGACCAGTGCTCCAACGGCCAGGTTCGACCGCCCCAGTTGTCAACTTCCACCAAGGTCGGGTGCTGGTTGGCGACCCAGCCACCGGGATGTAAACCGCCGGGCGTGCCAGCCTTCCACTGCAGGATCAGGTTTTCTCGGGTTCCATTCTCCACACGCGCGCGGCCCGAGAGTGGGCGGCTGGCGAAATCGAAGAGCAGGCGTCCGTCGCGTACGATGCCGTGGGTGTGGGCATCCAGCAGCACCTGGGCGCGCCGCCCACGTCGAGACGCAAGTCGGCGTATGCGCGAGCAGAGGTCGGCGACGCGCGCAAATCCGATGTCCCGCGCGGCCATGAGGTGTATCTGACCGAGATGAAGGGCCTCATAGCCCGCGTCCAGATAGCGCCCCGCCCGATGGATCACCCAGCGCCGGGCCTCCGGCAACGTCAGGTCGGGCACTTCGCCATCGGGGGCCCATACCGGTGCCTGGTCTGGTGCCATTCGCAGGTCGCTGTGCATCTGAGCGAAGTTGAAGAAACGCTCCTCTACCGGCTCATCGAGGGCCTCAAATACCCAGGCGGGAATTGGAATCTCTCCGACCTTTGGAAAGATGGCCTCGAATATAGCCGCCTGCAGAACAACATCGGAATCGACCTCGTGGTGAACGCGTTCGGCGAAGCGCGCTGCCCGAGCGAAGCGTGCATCATCGGGCTCGGTTGGGTACCACACGTGAGCCGCCCGGCCAACGAAGCGGACACCCAAGTTGCGCAACATACGAAGGTCATCATTTGGGCAGTCGCTTAGAGAACCGTTGTCGAGAGTGACCGCGCGCTCCAACCGCGCGGAAAGTGGCTCGGCCGATGAAAGAGACGCGGTTGATAAGATGCGGTTCTGCTTCATACTTCAATCTCGTAGATGGTGTGTGTATTCCCTATTCCTAAACCGCCTTGAGATGCCGACTATTGCTTGCAGGAAGACAATCCCATCACTTTTCCGCGAAGCGGGTGATTGAGCCGTGCAGGCAAGCGACAAATATTTGTCGGTGGGGGACAGCCCGGTTGAACGATACAGCCACCCAAAGTTCGTTGGTAGAGACAAATTGCGACTTGTGTTTCCACCAGTTAACGTCGTGCATCATCTGCTCGATCGCTGTGGGCCAGGGCTGGCGAATGCTCGGGCCGGTCTGGAGTTTCCGAACGGCCTGCTGGTTTTGGAGAGATCAGATAGTGCGGGCAAAAAAGAGACGGACTCCGGTGGGGATCGGAGTCCGTCGAGGAACGCATGGGGGAGGCTTGCCAGAAGGATGCGACAGAAGTGATTAGAAGTTCTGTTGCATGACTTCGGAGCCGGCGACATCGCCGCCGTCGCCGAGCTGGCGAGAGACGTAGCCGGGTTGAGCGGCGCGTTGGGTTTCGGATTGGAAGGCATTGAGGATTTCGCGTTCGACGTATTGGCGGCATTCGGCGTTTATGGGGTGGGCGACGTCGCAGTGCATTTTGACGCGTTCGCCGGTGGGGATCATGGCGGGGAGGTTGGCGCCGCAGTTGTTGCAGAATTTGGCGTGGAGGTGGTTCTTGGTGCGGCACTGCTGGCAGGCGGCCATGAT
>CAYXFW010000787.1:0-1615 GCA_964464305.1 uncultured Verrucomicrobiota bacterium | reverse complement strand
GCGAGGAAACACCAGCCGGGCCTGATTGTCGTCGATCGAACGGTCCACGGACGCCACGAGAACTACCGCACGCCGGAGCAGCAGGTGCCTCCGGAGCCGCCGCCCTACGTGTGGGAGACCTGCATGACGATGGGGGACCAATGGTCGTTCAAGCCGGGCGACAAGTACAAGTCGGTTCATTCGCTGGTGCATCTGCTGGTCGACATTGTGGGGAAGGGCGGTAATCTCCTGCTGAACGTGGGGCCGCAGCCCGACGGGGAATTGCCGGCCGAAGCCGTCGCGCGCATGAAGGGCATCGGCGGGTGGCTGGCGGTCAACGGCGAGGCGATCTATGGCACGCGGGCCGTGGCTCCCTACAAGGACGGTCGCGTGGTGTTCACGAAAAAGGGTGGGGCCATCCACGCCATTCTTCTGGCCGAGTCGGATTCCGCCGGAATGCCCGCACGCATCGAGTTCGGCGGGCTCAAGCCCGCGGCGGGCTCGAAGGTTCACCTGCTGGGCGTGAACGAGCCGATGGCGTGGCGGACGGACGACGCGGGCCGGACGGTCATCGAACCGCCCGCCGCGGTTCGCGCGTCGCCTCCCTGTGCACACGCATGGGCGTTCCGGTTCGAAATGGACCGGGATTGACCGCCCCCGCATCCATCGCCTACCTTGCGTCCTCCACGCACCCGTAGCTCAATTGGACAGAGCATCAGACTTCGGATCTGAGGGTTGCAGGTTCGATCCCTGCCGGGTGCGCCAGCCTTGGACTGCGGCGACGCGTCGCTCTGCGAAGTGGCAGTCCCATATCAGTCGGTAGCGCGCAAGCGATAGGCGCGGGGCGGGCCGGACGATCCGGAGGGGGACGACCAGCGCATGCGGCCGCGAACGGTCTCGACCGGGGTCCAGTGGACCAGTCCATCCGCCGATTCTTCGACGACATAGCCGAATGCAGTGTCGTCCCATTCCAGTTCGACGCCTCCGGCAGCCGCCGACCGTGCGGACAGCAGGCGCGGGCGCATGAGGCCGAATTCGTAGAGCTCCGGCTCGACGGCGAGGAATTGCAGGTTCGTGGTCCGCGTTCCGCCGAAACTGAAGCTCACGACACCGCCGGGGGCAAGCGCGTCGTTGTTGGGAGGGCGGATTCTGATGCGGGTGCCATCCCGGGTCCAGGTTCCGCCGGACAACCATGTGACTTCGCCGCCCAGCAGGGTGAAATCCAAGGTCCATTCTGACGCGGGCCGGCCGGCATCGTTGGTCAGGCAGAGGGACGCATTGAAACCGGCGGCCCAAAGTCCGGTCGACACCATCCCCACCGTGCCGCCCGGGAGGGAGGTGCATTCACAGTACACGGTGTCCGGAGCGGGATACTTGGGAGGGCTTTCACAGCAACTGCGCACTGCGCCCTTGGAAAAGGTCTTGGTCGCGATTTCGTCTGCCGGACAGGGAGCATGTGCCGGCGTGACGAAGGGCGGAAAGGTGGTGGCTCCGGCGCAACCGCAGGGGGCGCGGATGTAGTCGGTCGCGTCGCGGACGCTGACGAACCAGACGTTGGAATGGGTCCTTGCCCAGTCGATGAACTGCCCCAGCACCGTCGCGCGAGCGGTCCATTCTCCGCCGTGCAGGAAGACGC
>CAYXFW010000786.1:0-1626 GCA_964464305.1 uncultured Verrucomicrobiota bacterium | reverse complement strand
CGGCCAGCTCGTCGTGCGCGCAATCCACGAAGACACGCCGTTCTCCGCAGGGACCGCGGACGCCGTCCGCGCGGAACTCGCCGCCCTCGCCAACTGGCTGGGGCTGGAGCTCACGCTTCCGGGGTAGCGTCCTCCGGTCTGCGGCTCAATACCAGTTGTACGACTGGGAGTGGTTCCAGGCAGCGCAGGGCGTGCCATAAGACGACGCGATGTAACCCAGTCCCCAGGCGATCTGCGTCGCGGGGTTCGTCTGCCAATCCGCGCCGGCGATCGCCATCTTCTCCCCTGGCAGGGCCTGCGGGATGCCCGCAGCGCCGCTGTCGGCATTGTAGGAGTTGACGTTCCACCCCGACTCGCGGTCCCAGAGGCTGACGAGGCAGCCGAACTGGCCATCGCCCCAGCCGTACTGCGACGCGGCCATCGCCTGCGCCGTGGCCTGGGCGCCCGCCGGGGTCGCGAGATAGGCGGCCTGGGCCGCGGCGGCGGCAGCTGCTGCGGCGTTCACGGCATCGGCGTGGCGCTTCTGCCGGATCACCGCATCGTCTCCGCGCAGGCGGGTTGCCGGGCTGGACACCGATGTCGGACCATGCCCGGCCTGGGCGGCAGCGGATTGCGCGGTGACCGTGGAGACGAAGCCGCCCGCGACCAGGACGAGCGAGGCCGCCCCGATGAGGATGCCGCGGGCCAGCGGATGGGCGGACAGGGACAGGGAATTAGAAGTGTTTTCGGGCATGACTTTCGCGGTGGTTCCCGCGCTGCATGGCGTGGGAACGGATCGGGGATCCGTCCGGGATTTCGGACGAAGGGGCTACCCTCGATGCCGAAACTGGACGGCTCGTGCCAATCCCCGGCGAATCCCCTGTACGGCCGCTCGCGATCCCGCGGGATCGCGCGCCCCGTTCAGCTTTCGTTGTGCAACTTCACACCTGCCGTGGATAAATCCATGGCCCGCATGCGAAACGGACTGTTCAGCCCTGACGCTCGAGGCAGTCAGGCGGTGCGCTCGGCCTCCGCGATCCGCGGCACAGTCGCGACGAAACTGTCCGGGTTGAGGGAGATGGAGTCGATGCCCTTCTCGACGAGGAACGCGGCGAACTCCGGGTAGTTGCTCGGGGCCTGCCCGCAGATCCCGATCTTGATGCCCGCTGCGTGCGCCTTGTCGATCGCCTCCGCGATCATCGACTTGACAGCCTCGTCGCGCTCGTCGAAGAGCGGTGCCAGCACCGCCGAATCCCTGTCGACGCCGAGCACCAGTTGGGTGAGGTCGTTCGATCCGATCGAGAACCCGTCGAACCTCGTGGCGAACTCCGCTGCGCGGATCACGTTGGCGGGGATCTCGCACATCATGTACACCTGGAGGTCGTTCTCCCCGCGCACCAGGCCGTTCTCCGCCATGACTTCGAGCACGTGGTCGGCCTCCGCGGGTGTGCGGCAGAACGGGACCATCACGATGATGTTGCGGAAGCCGATCTTCTCGCGCACCCGCTTGAGCGCCTGGCATTCCAGGGCGAAGCCCTCGCGATAGCGCGGGCTGTAGTAGCGGGATGCGCCGCGGAACCCGAGCATCGGGTTCTCCTCCTCGTCCTCGAATGCCCGGCCACCGATCAGGTGGGCGTACTCGTTTGT
>CAYXFW010000785.1:0-1629 GCA_964464305.1 uncultured Verrucomicrobiota bacterium | reverse complement strand
TTTTTTGCCACGTTCGAGCGGATCCACGACACGGCGCGGTCGACCGTGATGTCCGACCCATCGCCCTCGAGCGCGCCGACCGGCACGCCGTTGGATACAAAGAGATCGGGGTCCAGATCGAAGAAGTTGAAATAGGAGAACCATTCGTCGAACCCCTGGTTGCCGGGGTGGGGCGGTTTGTCGTGCAGGATGTATCCGCGGTTGGTCCGTCGGGTCTTTCCCGGCGGCTCCGGCAATCCGCCGAGATGCCACTTCCCAAAATGCCCCGTCGCAAACCCGGCGTCGCGGAGGATCTCGGCCAGCGTGACCTCGCCCAGCGGCATGTCGTAGCCCCACGAGAAGACGCCGGACCGGTTCGGATGACGTCCCGTCAGGCAACTGGCCCGCGTCGGCGAACAGACCGGCGCCGCCGCGTAGAAACGGTCGAAGCGGATCCCGCGTGCCGCCATGTCGTCGAGAACCGGGGTCCGGAGGGCCGCGTTGCCCTGGTAGCCGACGTCCGCCCAGCCCTGGTCGTCGGTCATCGCGAGGATGATATTCCGCGGCGCCGGAGGGGTGCCCGCCGCTGCCCCGGCCGCCACGAGCAGGACGAGAAGCGCACGATAACCTTTCATACCGCACTCCCTTGCGCGCCCGATGCGCGCACTTTCGTTTCTGCGGGCCGACCGCCCCTTAGGTCAGACGGACGGCATCCGATCACCTGTTTCCTCGACCGCCGGCACGGCCGGTGTCGCGGGCGCAGCTTCCGTTGACACGGGGCCGGTCGCCACGGGTGGTTCGGCCTTCGTCACCGCCGTCGCCGCCGGAGGCTCGTGCCGGCGGAGGAACTCGCGCGCGAGCAGCCGGTAGGCTGTCGCGCCGATGCCCGTGCGGTCGTAGACGATGATGGGCTTGCCGAAACTCGGCGCCTCGCCGAGGCGGACCGTTCGCGGGATCAGCGATTCGTAGACCTTCTCCGGGAAATGATTCACGACCTCCTGCACCACCTGCTGCGCCAGCTTGGTGCGGCCGGAGTACATCGTCATCACGATCCCGTCGATCGAGAGCCCCGGATGCGCCCCCGCACGGAGATCGTCGACCATCCGCGCGATCACGCTCAGCCCCTCGAGGGCGAAGTACTCGCACTGCAGCGGGATCAGCACGCTGTCCGCCGCGCACAACGCGTTCATCGTCAGCGCTCCGAGCGAGGGCGGACAGTCGAGAAAGATGTAGTCATGCGCGCCCGAGGCCCGGAGCGGCTCCATCGCCCGCCGCAGGCGGAGAAACGGGTCCTCCGAGCGGATCAGTTCCACCTCCGCCCCCGCCAGGTCGAGTTCGGACGGGATGAGGTCGAAGTTGCGATACGCCGTCGGCCGGATGCGCGAGGCCAGATCCCCGTCGCCCAGGAGCACCTCGTACACGCTTCCGCCGGGCAGCTTGTCGGCGCCGATCCCGCTCGTCGCGTTGCCCTGGGGATCCAGGTCGACCAGCAGGATCTTCTTCCGCCGTTCGACCAGACAGGCCGCAAGGTTCAAGGCGGTCGTGGTCTTGCCGACGCCGCCCTTCTGATTCGCGATCGCAATGACGCGGGTGTGCATATGCGGTCCAGCCTATCCGTTTCCGAGCCCGCGGCCAAGCGGGGACGGGAGT
>CAYXFW010000784.1:0-1630 GCA_964464305.1 uncultured Verrucomicrobiota bacterium | reverse complement strand
GCGTCGGGTCCGGCGGGACCGTGCTCCGGACCTTGACGACGGCTCCGGCCGGGGGGGACGATCCGCATTGGGTGGCGCAGATCTCGGGCGACCCCCCGGGCCTCTATCGCGTGGAGGTCATGCCCGCCGACGCCGAAGCACCGAGCGGGGCCGCGGCCCTGCTGGAGGTCAAGCCGCCGCCCGCCGAAACGGACAACCTCAGCGTGGACAGGGTCTTCCTCGAAACGCTCGCGCGAGAATCCGGCGGAGCCGTCGTCACCGGCCGGGAACTGGCCGGCGTGGTCGAACGGCTCGATGCCCCGGAGGAGACGCGGACCACGGGTCGCACGATTTGGGAGCCGGTGTGGAACCGGGCATGGGTACTGGTCTCGATTCTGGCGTTGCTGGCCGGCGAGTGGTTCCTTCGACGCCGTGCCGGATTGATGTAACCAACGAAGGTTCCGGGAAGACAGTCTTCCGCAAGATGTGCCGATGAGTTCATTCGTGAAACGCGAGAGCCGGAAGCCGGAGGCCGATGCGGCCGCGCCGCCGTCTTCGAGCGGCCCGGCGGGTGCCTTGGAGAAGGGGCTGGGACGGTTCCGGCGGATGTGGCAGCTGGGCCTGGTGGTGCATGGCATCCTCCGGCTGGGCGGCGCCACGGTCGTGGCGGTCTCGACCGTGGCGGTTCTGGATCGTTTTCTGGCCTTCGGCGACGCCGTCCGTCCCGCACTCCTGATCGGATTGGGCCTTGCGGTTGCGCTGGCGGGAGTGTTGGCGCTCGGCCGCGTACTGGCCGTGCGGGACGCCGCGACCGCACGGCGTGCCGACGCCCTTCTGGCCGGCCGGCGACGGGCGGTGCAGGGTGCGCTGGAACTGTGCGGCTGGCTCAGACGCCGGGCGGAGGCGCCGTCGCCCATGCAAGCCTACCTGGTCGGGCGCACGATCGGGATCGGGTGCGCCGAGATGGCCCGGCTCCCCTTGCGCGCCGCCCTGCCGCTGGCCGGACTGGGCCGGCAGTCGCGCGCCCTGGCCCTCCAACTCGCCGCGGCCGCCGTTCTGTTTGCGCTGAATCCGGCCGCCGCGCGAACCTCGCTGGCCCGTTTGTTCCACCCGTGGCGGGATGTGCCTCCATTCTCCACGCTGACGTTCCATGTCATTCCGGAAGCGCCCAGCGTCATCTACGGGGGCGCGATCGAGCTCGCTTGCAGTATCGACGGCGCGTCGGACGACGCGCCCGTATGGTGCCTGACCCGGACCCGGGGACGAATACACCGCGCGGCCTGCTTCCAGGACGCCGCGCGCCGCTACACGCAGCGGCTCGATCGCGTGGTCGCGTCGGCCGAGTTCTGCTTCGCACGCGGCAGGGCACGAAGCCGGTGGCACCGGGTGAGCGTCCTGTTGCACCCCGACATCGCCGGTGCGACGGCCACAATCACGCCGCCCGACTATACCGGTCTGACCGCGCGGCGAATCGTTCCCGGCCGCGATGCGATCGAGGGCTACCGCAACTCGAGGATCGAACTGCGCGTGACCAGCAACCGGCCGCTGAAGGATGGCGTCGTGTCCATTCTCCCGCGTGGAGATGCGGCCAGCGTACGTACCGTGGCCGGGGTGCTCGTGGGTGCGGATGCCCTGGCTTTCGAGTGGGATC
>CAYXFW010000783.1:0-1632 GCA_964464305.1 uncultured Verrucomicrobiota bacterium | reverse complement strand
CCCCGAAAGGCCCGATCCTGGCCCTGCCTCCTCCATCCCCTCCAGCATCGGGCTCTCGCGCCGGCTCACCGGAGGATTGCGCGAGAAGAAGAAGGCCTCGCAGAGCGCCGCCAGATCGGGATCCAGGTAATCGCTGCCCTCGGCTTCCCATGCCGCTGCCACCTTCTCGCTCAGGCGGCGTGCGACCGTGAACGTCAACTCCTCGACATCGGCCGTCGTGGGTGGTGGCAGGGGCTCGAAGCGCAGGGGCCCCGATGCGCCGCCGCCGTCGGCCTGCGACTCCGCGACCCACAGCCCATCGGGAAGGATGCTGTGCACGTGTGGGTTGAGGTTCAGCGCCCCGCCGAAGCGTTGCACGAACGTCACCGCCCCCGTCTGACCGCCGACGATCCCCAGGGCCCGCCCTCGGCGCCGCTGCCAGGTGAAGAGGGTCCGTAGGAACACGCCTAGCAGCTCACCGAAGAGTGCCCGATCCGCCGCTAGGCGGAAGCGCAGCGTCCAGGGGAAAGTCAGTACCCATTGCCGGTAGCCGGCCTCCGGGAGGAGACGGTCCACGAGCCATGCCGCGGTGTCGGCCGAGCGCCGGGCGAGGCAGCTGGGGCAGAGCTTGCCCTTGCACGAGAAGGTGCGCCATGAAGCGAAGGAGGAACCGATGACCTAAAGAGTCATCCTCGCCCGGGTCGGGCCGGGCGTAGAAGGGGACCGCGAACGTCGTCGGGGCTGATCCGACGGCCTGCAACAGCCGAGCGGTCTGAACTGCCCGCGAACGAGCTTCGGCTCCGCGGCGGGCTACCGAAGGTGCCATGGTGAAACGAGGCAGGGAGACCTGCAGTTGAAGGCGGCGATGGAAGTCTCTGTATGGAGCAAAGAGCTCGCGCAAGCGAGAATGCAGCCAGTCCCGATCGCTGTTTTTCGGCATGATCGGGTGTACTTGGTACGAGTACGCCGCCGCCATATCCCGATTCGGCGTGCGGTCCGCGTTGCCAGGGATACAGCCGTCCACCTACAGCACCAAGGGTTCCCTCTTTGAACATGGGAACCTCGATCCGAGCGCCGGTCCCGCGAAGTCCGGCAAGCCAACAGGTCTGGTGATGTCTCGGACGGGGGGCGGAGCCTCCGTAGTAGTCCGAGCGTGGGAAAGCCACGCACAAGGCGAAGGGGGGCAGTGATGGGTACGGTTTCGAGGCCGCCGGGGAAAGCCATGTATGTGGCGCCCAGACCCGACTGGGACTGGCTCCGGATCGAGCAACGAAAGCTGTACACGCAAAGCGAGAAGCAAGTCGACTACGTCTTTCGCAAGTTGTGGGGATCGGTCACGGATGCCCGCAACCTACGGATGGCCCTCGCGCGGGTCGCGGGCAACCGCGGACGCCGAACGGCAGGCGTAGACGGGATCACGGTGGGACACGTGTCGAGGCGGGCCGAGGCATTCATCGCAGAACTACGCGCGGAGCTCCGCTCCGGGGCGTACCGGCCATCGCCGGTGCGGCGAGTTCTCATCCCGAAGATCGGCGCACCCGGGAAGTTTCGCCCCCTGGGGATCCCGACCGTGAAAGACAGGGTGGTTCAGGCAGCACTGAAGAGCATCCTGGAGCCGATCTTCGAGGCGGATTTCTTCCCCGTCTCGTATGG
>CAYXFW010000782.1:0-1636 GCA_964464305.1 uncultured Verrucomicrobiota bacterium | reverse complement strand
CCGCGAGGGGCTTGCCGTCGTAGAGGGCGGCCGGGAAGTCGGGGCACAGTCCGAGCGTGACCTCGCCGTTGCGCGCCTCGACGGACTTCGGCCACTGCTGCCAGAATTCACGGACGCCGGTGGCGAACCCCGCGTGGGTGCCTGCGGCGACCGCCCAGCCGCGGGCGCGAGTGCCCGCGGGGCGGCCGTCGAGTTCGTAGCGGGTCTCGTCGATCTGGAGGATCCGTCCGCCGCCCGCCGGATGCCCGCCCAGGGCCGCGGTGCCCGCCGGACCCGCGCTGTCGGCCAGCCGCACGGTGACACCGAGTTCCTTGATTCCGGCCATCAGCGTGTCCTGCCGGTCGTTGACGAAAGTGTGGAAGCAGCGGACGTAGGGCCGGCCGGCAAAGGCATGCAGGCGGACGATGTGGCGAAAGAGCGTACCGTCGTCCGCGGCATACGTCCCGGTGATGCGGACGCAGGCGCGCAGCGGGCCCGCCTCCTCAACCGCGATTTCCACCGGCGACCGGGCCGCGTCGAATCTCCGCCCCTGCGCGTCGCGGAGGAAGAGGCCTCCGCCGCCCTGCGTGACGCGTTCGTCCGGGGCAAAGTTCCCGTCGCGGTTTCGATCGAGCCAGACCGCACCCAGCGGGTCGAAGCCCTCGCGCGTCAGTTCGATCCGCAGCGGTCCGGTCACGATGACCGTGGAGCCGGTCGACTCCGTCACGCGTAGCGGGGATGCGGCCGGTGCCGCCATGGGACCGGATTTGTGGCGCAGCCGGAAGGCCGCCTTCTGCCCGGGGGACAGGTCGGCCTGGAAGTCGACCAGGAGCCAGCGCACCGATCCGTCCGGCCAGCGGGCCAGCACATCGGTCTGCAGTGGCGCCGACGTGCCGTCGCTCCGCCAGAGGCCGAGCGCCTTGGCATCGAACAGATCCCCGGATCCGAAAGGCACTCCGCCGGTCACCGGCCATGCCGCGCGCGCGACCCCGCCGGGTTCCTCGACCGTGAGTGCGACATCCGCCGCGGTCGCCGCGGTTGCCGCCAGCGCGATCCCGCAGATGAGACCGCCCATGCGTCGCCCTGTTCGTGGCGCGGCTGCCGGCCCGCCGTGGATGTGGAGATGGTCCTTCATGCCCGGACGGTGCCAGATCCATCCGCCGGGCGCAATTCCAAGACGGGGGACGGCGTTTCCGATCCGGGAGGGGACACTTGAGTTGAGGACAAGTGGGCGGGCGAGCGGGCGAACCTTCGCACGCGCGACGGCTTACTTGCCGTCGCTCTTTCCGGAGCCGGCGGCGGGCGATCGCTCGACGCTCTCGACGAGCAGATAGTAGTACGGCCTCTTCGTGTTCCCCGGCTTGGTGGCGAACCGCTTGAGCTTTCCGCTGACGACGATTTCGTCCCCCTTGCGGAGTCCCTCCACCACGGCGAAGACATCCTTGTCCCGCTTCTCGCCGATGAAGGGGAGATTGTCCGGATCGGCCACCATCCAGAAGTGCTTGCCCGCCCTGAAGCCGGAGCTCTCCATGTACGGGAAGAAGGTGATCTGGACGTTCTTGTACTGGGTCTTGACGAGGACACTCTTGTTCACGTGATCTTCCGGCGCGACCTTGAGGATGCCGGGGTCCATCTCTTTGTACTTCACGGGTTCCGC
>CAYXFW010000781.1:0-1639 GCA_964464305.1 uncultured Verrucomicrobiota bacterium | reverse complement strand
CCGGGCTGATCGAGCGCGACTGGGCCTTCCGCAGCAGGTGCAGGTTCCCCATGCCGCAGTCGATCGCATCCGCACCCCACCCCGGTCCGCCGACCCCCAGGCCCAGCGCCGCCACCGCCAGCATCGTCATGCGTCTCATGGCTCGTCGTCCTCCCGTTGTCCGGTCTCTGCGTGCCCTTATACCGCCCTCCCGAGAACCGGTGCAAGCCGTCGCCCGCTTCGGCTGGGGCGCCTCCGGCGGGAAGTTCGGCGGACACCCATCGATCGTAGGACAAATCGAACGCGGCCGGTTTGAAACCGGACCGGGAACCCGTAGGTTCGTTTATGCAAGCAGACCCGAAGGCCAAGGATCTCTATCCCCCGCCGGAGCGGGTCCGCGCCGGAGCGAGCGTGGACAGCCTGGAGGCGTACCGCCGGATCTACGAGGAGAGCCTCGCGGACCCTGTCGGCTTCTGGGGCCGCCAGGCACGCGAGCGGCTGCAGTGGCAGCACGACTTCCGGCAGGTCATGGACTGCGACTTCGCCAACGGCGAGATCGGCTGGTTCCTCGGCGGCAGGCTGAACGCGGCCGAGAACTGCGTCGACCGCCACGTTGCCGCCGGCCGCGGCGACCAGGCGGCCCTGATCTGGGAAGGGGATGAGCCGGGCCAGACGCGGACGATCACCTACCGCGAACTCCAACGCGAGGTGTGCCGCCTGGCCAACGTGCTTCGTCACTCCGGGCTCCGGAAGGGCGACCGCATCGCGATCTACCTGCCGATGATCCCCGAGGCGGTCTTCGGAATGCTCGCCTGCGCGCGGCTGGGCATCGTGCACAGCGTCGTCTTCGCCGGCTTCTCCGCGGAGAGCCTTCGCGACCGCATCCTCGACTCGAACTGCAAGGCCGTCATCACGGCCGACGAGGGCGTGCGCGGACGCAAGATCGTTCCGCTCAAACGCACGGTCGACGAGGCCGTCATGGCCTGTCCGGGCGTGCGGAACGTGTTCGTCGCCCGGCGGACCGGCGGCAAGGTTCCGTTCTATCCGCCGCGCGACGTCTGGATGGACGAGGCCTGCGCGCGGGAGCGGCCCTACTGCCCGGTCGAGCACATGGACAGCGAGGACACGCTCTTCGTGCTCTACACCTCCGGATCCACCGGGAAGCCGAAGGGGATCGCCCACTCGACGGCCGGTTACCTCCTGGGGGCCGCCATGACGCACCGGTACGTGTTCGACTGGCGCCCGGGAGACGTCTATTTCTGCGCGGCCGACGTCGGCTGGGTCACCGGCCACAGTTATGTCGTCTACGGTCCGCTCTGCAACGGCGCGACGACCGTGCTGTTCGAGTCCGTTCCGACCTACCCCGACGCGGGCCGCTACTGGGACATGGTCCAGCGCCATCGCGTCACGCAGTTCTACACGGCCCCGACGGCGATCCGCGCGATCGCCCGCGAGGGCGACGCCTTCGTGAAGAAGTACGACCGGTCCAGCCTGCGCATCCTCGGCAGCGTCGGCGAACCGATCAATCCCGAGGCGTGGCGCTGGTACCACGACGTCGTCGGCGAGGGCCGCTGCGCGGTCGTCGACACCTGGTGGCAGACGGAGACCGGTAGCATCTGCATCACGCCGCTGCCCGGCGCAACGCCCGCGAAGCCGGGGT
>CAYXFW010000780.1:0-1641 GCA_964464305.1 uncultured Verrucomicrobiota bacterium | reverse complement strand
TTCACCTCGACGACGTTCAGCACGTAGGGATTGAGATAGTGCGAGCCGGGATCGAGCACCCGCGGCACGACGCCCTTGATCCCGTCGGCGACCATCAGCCCGTTGCGGTTCGTCGCAGCAAGGTCGTCGTTCAGCGCGTCCTTGCCGATCAGCGACGTGACCACCCCGACGTGGCCCGGCCGGATCGAGATCGCATCGAACTGCTGGACCATGAGTGCATACGGATTGACGCGGTGGGTGCCCGGACCGAGCACCTCGGCGAGAATACCCTTCTGCCCCTCCCCGGCGACGATTTGTCCCGCGACCAGCTCGGTGCCGTAGAGGCGTGTCTGGACGCCCAGCTTGCCCGCCGGAATGTCGGTCGCCTTGTGGTATTCCCAGGTCCAGACGTAGGGATTCCGGAAGTAACGTCCCTCGGGAAGCACGCCGAGCTGAATGCCCTTCTGGCCTTCCTTGAGGGCAAGGATCTCGCCGGACGGCAGGGCTTCGCCGGTCTTGCGGATCAGCACCGCAATCTGGCCGGTGTCCGGCTCGATCCGCCAGAAGTACCAGACCCACATGGGACCGAACATCAGCAGCGCGACGATCGCCAGCCCCAGCCAGGGCACCCGAATCGGCGGCATCGCGGGGACGGAGGGCATGCCCCGGCGCGGCAGCCTCGATGGAGGCGGCGGCAGCGGCGGCGGTGCGGAGAAGGATCCCGAATCCATAATTTTGCTCCCTTCGACGACATCCGGCGCCACGCGCCGGACACGCGGACTTTACCACCGGACCGCCGCGGATTCGAGCCCGAACGGCCGAATTGGTGCTCGACTGCGAGCCGGGACGCGATACGGTGTGGCCATGAAGCACGCGTTCGTCTACGTCACCGCACCCAGCCGCGCGCAGGCCGCCCGCCTCGCGCGCCTCGCCGTCGACGGCCGCCTCGCCGCCTGCGCCAACATCGTGCCGCGAATCGAGTCGATCTACCGGTGGAAGGGCCGCGTCGAAACGGCCACGGAGTCCGCCCTCATTCTGAAGACCCGGATGGCCCTGGTCCCCCGCCTGACCGCCGCCCTCCGGAAGGCCCACCCGTACGAATGCCCCTGCATCGTCGCCCTCCCCATCGCCCACGGAAACCCGGACTTCCTGCGGTGGATCGAAGCGGAGACATGAAGCCCTACGCCTTCGCCTGGCTCGGCCTTGCCGTTGCCGCCGCCGCCCCGTCGGACGACCTTGTCACCGCACGGAGCGGCAAGACGACGTTTCCCGTCTCGCCCCGCGAGTCGGTGGTGGTATTCTGGACCGAGCCCTTCGTGCTGGGGGTCGCCACCCAACCGGAGGGTTGGGGCTATTTCCAATTCCCGGTCCTCGTCCGCGCCGACGATGGCGAACTCTTCTCCAAGTGGTCGATGCAGGCGGACTCGATCGCAAGCTATGGCGGACCGTCCGCACCGTGGCTGGTCTCGCGCGATCGGGGTCGCACATGGAGCGCCATTTCGCACGAACGTGCCGGGGCCGCGGCGGGCATCGCACTGCCCGACGGCGACCGACTGGCGATCGTCACGCCGAAACCCGCCAGGGTGGCGGACCTGAAACTCCCACCGCCCGTCGGTACCGCAATCGAGAACTACTCCCGATCCCCGCGCGATTTCTATCGTC
>CAYXFW010000779.1:0-1643 GCA_964464305.1 uncultured Verrucomicrobiota bacterium | reverse complement strand
TAGGCGTTCAATGCCGGGGCCTCGCGCCAGAGCGGATTGCGGGGGTTCATCTGCGACGAGGCGTAGAAGAGCCATCCCGGCCACGCCGCGTCGTCGGGCGAGTAGACGCAGCCGTGGTAGAAGACATGGTTCACGCCCGAGACAAAGAGGAGATCGGCGAAACACTTCCACTCCTCGAAGGTCTCGCAAAAGTGCTCGGCCATCCAGGTCGAGGTCTCGGCGGAGGTGAGCCGCCGTCCGGCGGTGTGGGCGGCGGACGACGCAAACTTGGAGATCAGCGGGTCGCGGTCGCCTTCGCCGAACCGTTCGTCGAACTGCGACTTCAGCGGATCCCGCGTGCCGCGGCCGAACATCTCGGTCTCGGGGATGTCGGCCAGCGCGTAGAAATCCAGCAGGTTGACCGGGGCGCCGTGGGCCTCGTTTCGCGTGAGCATGCCGCGGGCGCGGCACCAGGCGGTCCACTGGGGGAAGACGGGGCCGGTGAGGAGATCGGACAATGTCTCCCGATAGTCGCAGCGTACGCGCGCGACGCGGTCGGAGTCGCCGCGGCCAGCGAAGGCCTCGAGTTCGTCGGTCAGCCGGTATCCGTGTCGCGCCTCGAAGGCCGCCGGTACGTCCGGCGACCAGTTCGCCCCATAGTACTCGAACGAGTCGTGGTACATCGCGCGGGGTCTCCTCGCGCCCGGGGCGTCGAACGGGGCGGCGAACCACGCGAGGAAAGTCTCCATGGCCTTCGCGTGAAACGGATTCAGCATGAGGCCCTCGCCGCCCGGCGCGGCGCGTTTGACCCTTTGCGAAGTTGCGACGGACCGGATGGCACCGTTGGTGACGACGGCCTTCTGCCCGGCCAGCTCCGGGGTGATGCAGGGTCCGCCGAAGCACCAGCCCGAGCCGGTGGTCAGGTCGACGCCGAGGTCGAGCTTCGCAGCCTCATCGACGGCGAACGCGAACATCTCCATCCAGCGCGGGCCCAGGTAGTCGAGGTAGCGCGATTCCGCGCCCTTGGCGCCGTAGATCGGCACGATGTGGATGCCCCCGAGTCCGCCCTCCCGGTAACGCCGGAGTTCCCGCCCCAGATTCTCCTTGTCCACCGCGCTGCCGAGCCACCAGTGGTAAGCCCAGGGCCGGCATTCGCGTGTGACCTCCGGCCACGGCGACAGAGGCTCCGCTCCGCCCGCCACCATCGCCGCAACCGCCACGACCGCCATCCACCCGATGCGTCGACTCATGGGCACCCTTCCTTCCACCATGGGGCGAGCATAACGGACACGAAGTCCGAATGCGGTCCAAAACGGGACGCAAGGTCCGATCCGTCTTCACTTCCCCGCAGCCGACGGAGAGCGGCGTAACCGCCTACCCCTCCAGTCCCCGGTCGTAGCGAACTGTCCCCGAGAAACCGCTTGATCGCATCTGACGACGGGCGCACCATCGATCCCAAACCTCACGAAAGCAGGAGTCGGCCCTTGATGCCGGGACGTCGGCCATGACGCCAAAAGACAGCGATGGGAACGACATGATTGACCGTCCATCACGCGACAGACTGTCCGCCCAGCTGCGAAGGTACATGTGCGGACGGATCACCAATTGGGAACTCGACGATACCGAGGATGAGCTGAAAGAGGATAGCGCTCGAGCGATCGCAC
>CAYXFW010000778.1:0-1645 GCA_964464305.1 uncultured Verrucomicrobiota bacterium | reverse complement strand
GCGATACTCCTACGTCCTGCAAGAGCAAGCCGTGCGGCTTGCCGCGCGAGGACCCTTTGACGAGGCGGCCGACGAGGTGAGCAAGACCACGGCGGCACGCTTGCCGAAGCGCCAGCTGGAAGAAGTCATCGTTGATGGTGCGGCGGACTTCGATGGGTTCTACGAAGCGCGTACTGCGGCCTTGCCACCACCGGAGAAGACCGGTGTGATCATCGTGGCCGGCGTGGACTGCAAGGGCGTCCCGCGCCGCCGTACCGCTGCAGAGCGCGAGGAGACGCAGCAGGTTCGTCTGGGCAGCGGGGAAAAGCGAACGAAGAAGAAGATGGCGACGGTGGCCTCGGTGCACACCACAGATCCCTACGTGCGGACTCCCGAGGAGGTCGTGGCCCAGCTGATGGACCCCCATCCGCCGCGGCCCCAGCAACACCGGCCCAAGGCTGAGCATCGACGCGTCTGGGCGAGTTTGCTCAAGAGCAAGGACGAGGTGATCACAGAGGTGGCCGACGAGATGAAGCGCCGCGACCCGCACTCGCGCAAGATCGCCGTGTGCGTGACCGACGGGGAGGAGGCGCTCAAGACGCGTACCGAGACGCACTTGGCGAAGGTCTTTCCCGGCATCATCCTGATCCTCGACATCATCCACGCGCTCGAGTACCTGTGGAAAGCCGCCTATGCCTTCCACTCCCCCAGGCAAGGAGGCGCGTCTCTGGGTGCGAGAGCGCCTGCTTCAGATCCTGCGAGGCGGTGTGAGCCGCGTTGCCGCCGGCATCCGGCAGAGCGCCACCAAGCAGGGACTGTCGGCCGCGAAGCGTCATCTGGTCGACAAAGCCTGCGACTACTTCCTGAAGAACAAGGACCGGATGGACTACGGCTACTACCTCGCGCTTGGATTGCCCATAGCCTCTGGCATGGTCGAGGGAGCCTGTGGCCATCTCGTCCGCGACCGAATGGAACTGACTGGCGCCCTGTGGAACGTCGAGGACAAGCGCGCCGAGGCCGTGCTGAAGCTGCGTGCCCTCGACAAGAGCGGCGACTTGGAGGACTACTGGGACTTCCATCTCAACCAAGAACACAAACGGCTCTATCAACAAACCTGGAAGGTCGCGTGAGCAACTCGTTCAAGAGGAGCCGCGCCCTTCGGGGACTTGGGCCATCAAGTTCCTGAGCCGGAATTACGCCGTGGTACACGATCCCGCTTGGCGTGAGCAGGATCACACAGATCGAGCGTGCCCGAGCTTTGATCACGCAGCGTGAGGGAGTGAAGTATTATCAGCGCTGGCATCAAGGTCGATGTGCTATTGTGCAGTCCAAATGTAAAATGGGAATGTCGTTGCCAAGCGTTGCCAAGAGATCTCGGACAATCTCGGAGAAGGGAGGACTGACATGTTCTTGTTTCGAACGATACTGACTATCGGCCTCTTACTGATGTGCTTCTGCGCTTCGTTCGCTGACCAACAACCAGCATCTGCCCCGACAAGTGCCCCGGCGACGCTGCCAACGGCAACCTGGTGCACGCAGGATCTTCCGGGGAAGCCGAAGGCCGACTTGTCCGCGGTCTCAGGTACCGCTCGGAGCAACATCTTCGTTGTCGGTGACGGTGGAACAGTCCTTCGCTATGACGGAGTTCAGTGGCATACGGTCAATT
>CAYXFW010000777.1:0-1646 GCA_964464305.1 uncultured Verrucomicrobiota bacterium | reverse complement strand
CATGGGTGGCGTTCTTGATAGATATCCCGGCCTTCGCATCGCCTTTAGCCACGGCGGGGGCACCCTTGGCGCGATGTTGGGGCGGTTGCAGCTTGGTTGGACAACGACCAAGGGTTTCGAGGGACGAAGCCAGCTTGCCCCGATCGAGCAGGCGCGACGCTTCTTTTACGACACCAATGTCTATGACCCGGAATATTTGGCCTACCTCGCCGTTCGCATGGCGCCGGGTCAGGTATTTGCCGGTACGGATTATCCCTACATGATCATGCAGAACGACCCGGCCCGATGGATTCGCTCGCTCGGCCTGCCTGGGGAAGTCGAGCGGAGCATCTGCTCAGAGGCCGCTGGACGGTTTCTTGCCGAGCCGCTCTGATCCGAACGCCGGGCGCATAGCGGCGGTCAGCCCATCTTCCAACGCTCCAGCATGGCCTCTCCGGATTCGTCGGGACCAATTGCGCCTGGCGTGCGCGAGAACCGCGGGGCGGGTGCCTGCTGCACGATGCCCTCGTGCAGAGCATAACCGTTTCGCTCCGCGATCTGGGGATGGGTCAGGACCTCGGCCAGCTCGAGCACCGGCGCCCCGCAAGCGTCGGAGTCTTCAAGGATCGCCGTCCATTCGTCACGGGTGCGGGTGAGGAAGATCGCCGCCATTGCGGCCGACCTTTCGGGCCAGACCGAAGGATCGTGTTGGTCCTCCGCCCACTCCACTGGCGCTCCGATCCGTTGGAGCAGGGTGCGGTAGAACTGCGGCTCGATCGCGGCGACGGCGAATTCCCTGCCGTCCTTGCACAGATAGGGGCGATAGTAGTTAGACGCTCCGACCAGCACGTTATGTCCGCGCGCCAACGACAGGCCGCCAGTGGGCACATGCCCGGCCGCACCGGCGAGCAGGGCGGCGACCCCGTCGACAATCGCCGCATCGACCACCTGCCCGAGGCCCGAACGCTCCCGCTCCCACAAGGCGGCGAGAATGCCCAGCACAAGGAACATCGAGCCGCCGCCAAAATCGGCGACGAGGTTCATCGGTGGCACGGGCAACTCACCAGGGCGGGCAAAGGTATGGAGCGCCCCGGTGATCGCGAGGTAGCTGAGGTCGTGTCCGGCGCGCAGCGCGAGGGGGCCATCCTGGCCCCAGCCAGTCATGCGGGCATAGATCAGGCGCGGATTGGCCGCCATTGCTACCTCTGGACTGAGCCCGAGCCGCTCCATCACCCCAGGCCGGTTGCCTTCGATCAGCACGTCAGCATGCCGAGCGATGTCGAGGGCGCGGGCGACGTCCTCCGGCTGGCGCAAGTCGAGGACCAGCTTGCCCCGCCCGCACTCCGTGATCGGATTGATGGTGAAGGCCGGCCGATTGGGCCGCTCAATCCGCAGCACTTCGGCGCCGAGGTCGGACAGCAGCATCGCACCGTGCGGACCTGGCCCCATTCCGGCGAATTCGACACACCGCAATCCCTCCAGCGGACCGCGCCTGCCCCCATGCTGCGTCATTCCCGGGTCTCCATCAGCATGTGTGTAACCCTTAGCGATCGCGGCCCATCGGGTGCTGTCCGCTCGGTCGCAATGATCGGGGGCACCGCGTTCCGAAAACGCTGTTGAGAAGGTGTTACATCCCCACTCGCACTGTCAACATACTTGTATCGTTT
>CAYXFW010000776.1:0-1649 GCA_964464305.1 uncultured Verrucomicrobiota bacterium | reverse complement strand
GCCCGACGGCGAAACCCGCCAGCAGCAGTCCCATCGTGGACGTCCGCACCATCTGCACGCCGTGCACGTAGGACTTGGCGACCTCGATCCGGAGCATTTGGACCGACAGCCGCCGGTAGTTGTTCAGCAGCTCCGCCGCCACGGCCGAGAGAACTCCCTTGATCAGATGCTTGGACATGCGTCGCCCCTGCGACCGGAATTACTTGCGGCTCCGGCCCAGTATGAACCCGAACATCGTGCCCACGACCGCCGTGCCCGCGAGGTAGGGCCACGGATTGTGATGCACGCTCTTGTCCGCATCACGGGCGAGTTCGCAGACCTTCTCGACGCTCACGTCCTTGGCGTGCGTGGCTGCGTCGACCGCGTGATGGCCCGCGCTCGACAGCGACTTGACCAGGCTGCTCTCGGCGTCCACAAAGACCTGGGCGAGATGCTCGTACTTGTCGGAGATGACGCTCTTCAGCTCATCCTTCTTCTGGATCGCCGCCTCTTCGAGGAGTTTCAACGCTTCCGCGATCTTTTCGCCGCTCTTGTGTTCCATGACCTGTCTCCCGGTTTCGTTCATTTGCCCTATGCCTGAGTAGAAATCTACTCGCCCGGCCGCACCCTGGATATGGGGTGTAACCCGACCTGTGCCCAGGCCGACACCAGGCCGCGCCCCACGACGGAATGCCCGTTTCAAGTGCGATCTCATACGAATTAGATTGCATCTCCTGGCCGATTCCGGCAGGATGCGGATCGTGACGGCGAACGCGGCACTGACGCAGAAGGAACTGGCGCGGCGACTGGGGGTGTCCCAGACGCTGGTTTCGCGCGTTCTGGCCGGCCATGGGGAGGCGATCGGGGCGGCGGCAACGACGATCCGGCGGATCCGCCTCGCGGCGGCGGAGGCCGGCTATCGTCCCAGTCCGGCGGCGGTCGCATTGCGTGGCGGGCCGACACGGGTGTTCGGCGTGGCCGTCCGGGACTTCCGCGATCCCTTCTTCGGCCACATCCTGGGCGAGCTGCAGGATCTGGCCCGGCGGAACGGCTATGCCCTCCTGCTCACCGGCGGCGCGCGCAACGACCTGGCGGCGATGCGCGGGCATGCGCCGGACGGGCTGATCCTGCTCGGCAGCGACTTCGAGCCGGAAGATCTCGGGCTGTTTCTCGACGACCGCAAACCCGTGGCGCGAATCGGGTGCGGCGCGCCGCGGGACGGGGTGCTCGACGTGGTCATGGACGAGGCCGTTGCGCTCGACGCCCTGCTCGGGCACCTCCTGGGGCTGGGTCATCGGCGGATCGGGTTTCTGGGAACGGATTCGGCCTCGAGCGGCCGCAGGGCGCAGGTATTGCGGGACATCCTGACCGCGCGGGACACGGCGGCGGACGTCTCGTTCTGCCGGCTTCCGATGGACGCCGTGGAGGCGGGTCGCGCGGGATTGCACCGGCTGCTGGACCGTCCGCGCGCGGCCCGGCCGACCGCGGTGCTGGCGGCGGAGGACACCGTCGCCCTCGGTGCGCTGCGCGCCGCGGCGACGCGGGGGTTGCGGGTGCCGCGCGACCTCTCGGTCACGGGCGTTGACGATATTCCGTCGGCCGGGCTGGCCGTGCCGGCGCTGACGACCATCCGCCAGCCCGTGCGGCAGATGATCCGCGCGGCGTTCGAC
>CAYXFW010000775.1:0-1650 GCA_964464305.1 uncultured Verrucomicrobiota bacterium | reverse complement strand
CTAGAGTTTCGCCATTTTGGGATCGAGAATGACACCAGAAAAAAGTCCTGCCTTCCGATGGAAAGTGTGTTCGATGCACTTATCCACGGAGGCAGGACATGGATACCACTATTCCATCGACGTTCCAGGCGATCTTCTGCAGCTTCGTTCCGGTCTTCACGGCTCCAAGCTTCGAGAATTTCCTGACGCTGGCCACCGGGTGGATGCTCTGCGCGGGTCGGCACACCATCTCCGGTGTCCTCCGCGCGGGCGCCGGTCGCGCGCGAAAGAAACACTTCTCCTCCCTCTACCGGTTCTTCTCGCGGGCCGTCTGGGACACCGACGCCTTCGGGAAGGTGCTCTTTCACCTGATCCTCCGAGTGGCCGGCGAGGTGCTCTTCGCCGTGGTCGACGACACCCTCTGCCGCAGGAGCGGCCCCCACTTCTGGGGTGCCGGCATGCACCACGATCCGCTCAGGTCCACCTACGGCCGCGGGAGTTCGGCGGGCCGATGGTTCGCGATGGCCTTCGGTCACAACTGGGTTGTGCTCGCGATCTGGGTGCGAGTGCCGTGGAATTCGGCGCGGGGAGTCGCCGTGCCGGTCCTGTGGAGACTGTACCGCCCCAAGAAGCGTTGCCCGAAGTCTCAGCATCGCACGAAGCCGCAGCTGGCCCGGGAGTTGGTCGATATCCTGGCGGGCTGGATGCCGCCCGAAAAGAAGCTGATCCTCGTTGGAGACGGCGAGTATGCCTGCCAGACGGTTCTCCGGGGCCTTCCGGAACGCCCCCGGTTCATCGGCCCCGTCGTGATGAACGCCGCGCTCTACGACCTGCCGAGGAAGCAACCCAGGCGCGGCCGGCGGCTGAAGGGAAAGCGGCTTCGGTCCCCGGAGAAACTGGCCGCCGCGAAATCGGTCCGCTGGAAGACGCTGAGGCCCGTGATCTACGGGCGCGCGGTCGAGGTGCTGGTCAAGACCCAGGTGGGGATGTGGTACGGCGTGACGCACACGCGCCTGGTCCGGGTGGTCCTCACGCGCGATCCTTCGGGGCGGATCGAGGACCGGGCGTACTTCACGACGGACCTGGAGCTGTCGGTCGAGGAGATTCTGGCCGGATTCTCGAAGAGGTGGTCCCTGGAGGTGACCTTCAGAGACGCAAAGCAGAGCCTCGGGCTCGAGGAGCCCCAGAACGGGTGGTGGAGACGCCCGGAGCGGAAGCACCGCAAGAAGAAGAGGCCGGGGCCGCACTCCAAGGGCCGTCGCGGAGAGATGGCCGTCCGGCACACAGTACCGCTGGTCTTCTGCGTCTACGGGCTGGTGATTGTGTGGTACTTTCGTCATGGCAACGCCGAGCGGGACGTGGAGAGGGTGCGCAAGCACTCCCCTTGGTACCGCCACAAGAGAGCGCCGTCGTTCGCGGACATGCTGGACGCCGTGAGGCGGGAGCTCTGGGTCGCGAGAATTATGGCGCACCCGCCTCTGAGGGGGGTCGGCAAGAATATCATCAGCCTCATCCCCGATTGGCTCATCGCTGCATGAGATGGCGAAACTCTAGCCTAGCTGCTGACAAATTCTTCTAGACAAAACCCCCGTGAACGGCTACGACCACTTTCCCAGCACCGACGAAGACGAAGGGGGACGTGGGCTTCTAGCGCGTTTTCATGGTCCATGT
>CAYXFW010000774.1:0-1656 GCA_964464305.1 uncultured Verrucomicrobiota bacterium | reverse complement strand
CATGATCCTGCGCCGCCCGCAGGTGGGTCGCCGTCAACACCACGTTCGGCGCGACGCGTACGAGATCGCCCCGCGCCGTCAGCCATTCCAGCATGCGCGCCGTACGGTCCGCCGGAGCGCCGAGTTTCCCGTGGACTTCGTCCGGGTGCGTCGTCTCGAACTTCTCGCGTTCGTAGATGGCGAGCATCTGCTCCGCCAGCGTCCGGTCCGCCGCCGACAGCGTGTCGAGGCCGGCCGCCGGCATCGCGAATCCGCCGGCAACGCGCGCGCGGCCGGAGCGTTCGATCTCGCGACAGCAATGGTCCCAGAGAGCGGCCGGGCCCTCGAAGCCGCGGCGCCATTCGGCCAGCGGGACGCGAAGGCGGTCGGAGGCCGCCGCCAGTTCGGACAGGCGCTTCTCCAGGCGGTCGCGGATCGTGTCGACACGGTCCGTGCAGGCCACGGTCCCGCCGCCGATCTCCTTCACGATGCCGGCGGCGGTCAGCGCCCCGAGGGCGGCGATCACCGCCTCGCCGGTCATGAGCGTGCGCCGTCCGATTTCGCCGGGCGTCAGGGCCGGGGGTTCGTCGCGCCGGAGCAGGTGCTCAATGCGGCGTTGCCGTCCGGCGTCGGAGTCCCATTCGACACCCGCGAGGAAGTCCTCGTGCTGCTGCAACACGATCAGGAGCAGCTTCCGGCGCGGGCGGCGGGGCGCCGCGTCGACGCGCAGCACCCGTCCGCCGCCGACCGTCATCTGCGGCGATACGCGGCGCACAATGAAACGATCGCCCGCAGCCGCCGCGACCGGCTCTGCGATCGCGAGGGTCGCAAGCTGGGATTCGCCCGCTCCCAGCCGCTTGGATTCGAGAAGGTAGACGCGTCCGTGCTGTTCCGCCGTGCCGGTGTGGAACGTGACTTCCTCGGCATTTGCGAGTGGTGGGTCCAGCCGCGGCGCGGCATGGAGGCGCGCGTGGAACTGGAGACCGGCCTGCAGATAGCCCGGGGGGCACAGGACCTGTCCGCGCACGGGCGGCGACTTTCCGTACTCCGGGATATTGAGCGCCAGACACTGCCCGGCGCCTCCCTCCTCCGCGGTGCGGCCGAACCGCTGCAGGCCCCGGATGTGTCCGCGGCTTCCGCCGGGCACGCATTCGACCTCGGTGCCGAGCCGGATCGTGCCCGCGACCGGGATTCCCGTGGCCACGGCACCGAAGCCCGGACGGGAGAAGGCGCGCTCGACCGGCAGGCGGAAGATGCCCGTGCGGCGGTCGCGCAGGCCGGCCTTCAGACTCGCGACCAGCGTGTCGTAGAAAGGCCCGAATCCGTCGCCGGTGATCGTGGACAACGGACAGATCGGCGCGCCACGCAGGAAGGTCGTTTCGAGGAACTCGCGAATCTCCGCGGTCCGGGTTTCGACGTCGGCCGGAGTGACCAGATCGATCTTCGTCAGCGCAACCATCCCCTTCGTCATCCCCATGAGCTGCATGATCTCCACGTGCTCGCGCGTCTGCGGCATGATGCCGTCGTCCGCCGCGATGACGAGAATGCAGGTATCGATGCCCGAGACGCCCGCGACCATGGTCCGTACGAACCGCTCGTGGCCGGGGACATCGACGATGCCGACGCACAGATCGCCGCCGATCCAGCAGGGGGCGAATCCCAGTTCGATCGTCAGGC
>CAYXFW010000773.1:0-1658 GCA_964464305.1 uncultured Verrucomicrobiota bacterium | reverse complement strand
GGAAGAAGAGGATGGTGTCGGCCGGTACGGCCGCGCGGAGACGCCGGTACTGCGCCATCATCGGCGTGAGGGTGTCGCTCATGATGCAGCCGGGCGACCGCGGGGCCGGACGCCCGGCGTCCGGTCAGGCGCGGTCCTCTCCGTCGGTCTCCTTGCCGTCGTCGACATCGTCACGATCCAAGTCCTCTTCCGAAGGACGGCGGCCGCCGCGGGCCGCCTCGTCCGCCTCGTCCTCGTCCGTTCCGGCCGCCGAGCAACCCGGGCACGTTCGCGAACCGGGGTGGCATCGGGTGCAGAACTCCGCTCCGCATGCGGCACATTCGGTCATGTGCGCGTCGCCATGAACGGTGCATCCCTCGCCGAGATGGTACATCGTTTCGTCGTCGTTCACGTTCACGATGGCTTCCTCCCGAGATCCGGCATCGGACGCGCGCGACGCCGCCCGCGCCCATGAGGCCCAAGCTATCACAGGGTGAAATGGGTGTCAAAAGAACGGGTGAAGTTCTGTGTCTGTGGCGTTGACGGCGCGGTGACCGGAGCGTAGGCTCGGAGCAGCGCGAGGCCGTGCATGGAGCCGATCGAACCATGGAGGCGCCTGTGAAGCAGAATCCGGACCTTAACCTCCTCCTTTCGGGATGGGGATTTGCGAAGCTCACCCATCAGCGCCGCAAGACGCTGTTTCTTGTCGGCGGCATCAGCCTGGCCATCCATGTGGCGGCCATGCTGGTCTTTGGGGCGACGGTGGTGTTGCGGTCGTGGATGGAGAAGCCCCCGGTGTTCGTCGGTCAGGCTCCGCTCAAGACGTACGATCCGCGGACGATCGAGCACAAGGTCAAGGTCTCGAAGCGGCAGCGCAGCTCGAGCCGGCCCGCCCTCATGCCGCGGCTGGTTGCGGCGAAAGCGTCGAGCTTCACCCTGCCGGCCATCCATATCGACCCCAAGGTGGTGCGGACTGCATTCCAGCCGAAGTTTACGGCGGTGCGGGGTGCGGCGTTGGGCCCGGGAATCGACAGCGGATATACGCTGGGCGGGTTCGGTGGAGGCGAGTCCATCGTCAATTTCTTCGATATCCGCAGCCAGGGCGAGAAGATCGTGATCTGCGTGGATGTGTCGATCAGCATGATCGAGGAGAAGACCGGCGGGGTCGAGGGCTTCGAACGGGTGAAGCGGCGTCTGGGCGGTGTCATCGACGACATTGGCCTGCGCACGCTGTTCAACGTCGTGGCCTTCGCCGATGCGGGACAGGCGTTCAGCGACAGAATGGTGCCGGGGACGCCCGAGAACAAGCGTCGGGCCAAGGAATTCCTCCAACCGTTCAACACGAAGAACAACTATGGGCTGTCGAAGGGGACGCTCAAGTCCGCCGAAATCGGACGGAAGGCCAACGGGGGATCGACGCGTCTCGATCTCGCGCTGACCGCGGCGTTCCTGATGGGGGCCGACACGATCCTGATCATTTCCGACGGCATCCCGCGCGTGGGCAAGGAACTGACGGCGGACCAGCGCGCCGCGTGGAACGCCCGGCAGGAGGCGTGGCGGAAGGCCCATCCCGCCGCCCCGGCGGCTCCCGGTGGGAATGTGGCGGGCGGACCGGCCGTCGCCGAACGGGTCTGGCAGCCGCCCAGCATCACGGAGGACGGCGGCGTGCAGGAAGGACG
>CAYXFW010000772.1:0-1668 GCA_964464305.1 uncultured Verrucomicrobiota bacterium | reverse complement strand
CGGTCGAGCACTTTTCCGAAAACAGACATTGAGTCGATCGTGGACCCGGATTTCAGCCCTGCCGCCTTCGAACATCGCGCGGACGCAGGACCTCCAACCATAAGAAACGACCGGCCTTCCAGTTGTTTGCGAAGATCTCGAATCATGGATGCCATCGCGCGGTTTCCGGCGTCAAATGTCACTCCCAGCGCCACGGCGGAGGCCTTATGCGCGTCGGCAGCCCCCGCGATCTCGGCGGGCGGGATGTTGGCGCCGAGATAGACGACCCGCCACCCGTGGGTCAGGGCGGACACCCGCGCCGCCAGCGCGCCCAACTCGTGCCACTCGCCGGGGGGAGTCGCGATCACCAGGAGAGGGGCGCTCTCCGGCACGGGCGTCTCCGCGGCCATGCGGTCGAGCAGCGATCGCACGACAGCCGTCGCCGCGTGCTCGTGCATGATGCGGAGGTCGCCCGAACGCCAGCGTTCCCCGACCCATCGCATCAAGGGTAGCACGAGATCGCCGAGGAACCCCGGGGACGGCAGGAACACGCGAGCTGTGTCGAGAACGCGGCCGAGACCCTCGGCGTCCATCGCCTCGACGGACGCCTGGCATCGCGCCAGCAGGTCCGGGACGCGTCGTCCCCGGCCGGCCGGCACCGGGTCCGCCGCCGCGGCCGTGCCGACAGCCAGGGCGCGAAGCCCGCCCACGGAGAGATTCGCGATCCGCCCGATCCGGTGCCCCGCGCGGCAGAGGCGGGCCAGCAACCGGAGCCGTTCGACGTCCGCGGCCGTGTACAGCCGCTGGTTGCCGTCCGTTCGCGATGGCCGCAGGGCCGAATAGCGTCGTTCCCAGACCCGGACGACATGCGTTGTGAGCCCCGCCCGCTGTGCCGCCGCTCCGATGTTGACCCGCGGTTCCATGCCCGACGTTCCGCTTCCGTCGAAGTATTGTCAACCTACTTGCGCCAGCCCGTCTCGACGTCCCGGATCACGCTGACGCCCAGTTCGCGGAGGTGCGGGAGCCTGGAGGTGACGCGTTCGCGCGCCCGGGCCGGATCCCCGTGGATCTGCAGGGCAGCGGCCAGGATCGCCTCCGCGCTGCCGGGTTCGTCGAGGTCGAAGATCCAGTCCCGCAGTCCCAGTTCGTCGAGCATCCAGACCTTCCGTCCGTTCTCGCTGAACTGCGGCATGAGCGCGGGGGTGCCGAGGCTGAGGGCCATGATGACGGAGTGCATTTCCATGCTGACCACGGCCTCGGCGCGCCGGTAGAGCGAGTAGGCCTGCTCGGTGGTCCAGAACGCGTCGAGTTCGATGCAGCGCTTCTGCGCGGCGGGCGGGAGCCGGGCGTAGATGTTGCGGTGGGCGGCCGCGACCTCGGTATCGACCTCGGGCGCGAGAACGACGGGCAGGCCGGTGTGCGCGACCCAGGCCTCGATGAAGGCGCGCATGCGCCCCATGATCGCCTCCTCGCGGTCGGCCTTCATGGTGCCGGCCAGCGGGCCGTCCTGGTTCGCGCTGCGGACGGTGACCGTGATGAACCGGCCCGCATCGAGTCCGTGCGCCCTCATGAACCGGTCCGCCCAGGCGTCGTCGGAGCCGCTGAAGAAGAACGTGGTGTCCGGCCGCCAGCCGGACCGCGGGCACGTCAGGTCCTGCTGTCGCAGGTATTCGAGGGAGTCGGGATCGC
>CAYXFW010000771.1:0-1676 GCA_964464305.1 uncultured Verrucomicrobiota bacterium | reverse complement strand
CGCGGAAATCCGTTTCGGTCGCCCCGTGCCGCCGCCTGCGGGGCGAGATCGGCATGCCCGGCGACAAAAGTATCTCCCACCGGCTCGCCATGCTCTGCGGATGCGCCAAGGGACGGTCGGTGGTCCGGAACTACCTGCAGAGCGGCGACTGTCTCGCCACGCTGCGCGCCATGCAGTCGCTCGGCGCCACGTTCGCGTTCCGTGGCGGCGCACTCGAGATCCGCGGCAACGGGGGCCGCATGATGCAGCCGGTGGGGCCGCTGGACCTGGGAAACTCCGGGACTGGCATCCGGCTGCTGACCGGGCTCCTTGCAGGATCCGGTATCGAAGCCACGCTGACCGGCGATGCTTCCGTCCAGTCGCGACCCATGGGCAGGATCCACGAGCCGCTGGCGAAGATGGGGGCCTCCATCGAAATGCGCGGGGAGGGCGGGCGCGCCCCGATCGTCATCCACGGCAGCGAGCTTAAGGGCATCGCGTACGACCTTCCCGTCGCCTCGGCGCAGGTGAAGTCCTGCATCCTGCTGGCGGGCCTCCGGGCGGTGGGCACGACGTCGGTCCGGGAGCGCGTCGAGACGCGCGACCATACGGAGCGGCTGTTCCGGGCGATGGGTCTTCCGCTGTCCGTCGACGGTCTGACCGTTTCCCTGGTCGGGGCCGGTGCCGCCGGCCCGGCGCTGCCATCGGGGAAATGGAAGGTCCCCGGTGATATTTCCTCAGCGGCATTCTGGCTGGTTGCGGCCGCGGCGAAGCCCGGCGCCGACGTGACGGTCCGCCATACCGGTCTCAACCCGCGGCGGTCGGCCGTGCTGGACGTTCTGGGACGCATGGGCGCGGACGTTCGCATCGAGCGCGAGCCCGGCGGCGATGCGTGGGAGCCGGCGGGGGACATCACGGTCCGCGGCGGGGCCCTGCGAGGGACGACGATCGGCGGCGCCGAGATCCCGAACCTGATCGACGAGCTTCCGATCCTGGCCGTGGCCGGCGCGCTGGCACAGGGCGAGACCGTGATCCGGGATGCCGCCGAACTGCGGGTGAAGGAATCGGACCGCATCGCGACGATCGCGGCCGGCCTGCGCGAGATGGGCGTCGAGGTCGAGGAGCGGCCGGACGGACTCGTGGTGAAGGGCGGGTGCGAACTCCGCGCCTCCGGAGGGCTTCAGAGCCATGGCGATCACCGGATCGCCATGTCGCTGGCGGTGCTGTCCCTGTTTGCCCCCGAACCTTCAATCGTCCATGACGTCGCCTGCGTGGACACGTCGTATCCGGGCTTTTGGGCGGACTTGCAGTCGCTGACGAAGTGAGGAACGGATGGGCGCGGACGTTCAGGTTGCGATCGACGGTCCCTCGGCCTCCGGGAAGTCGACGGTCTCGCGAAGCGTCGCGCGGGCTCTGGGCTTCGTCTACGTGGACTCGGGGATGTTCTACCGGGCCCTCACGTGGAAGGCGGTGGGTGAGTGCGTGGCGCCGGGCGATGCCCCGGCCGTGATCGACCTGATGCGCCGGTGCCGCTGGGAGACCTCCGTCGCCGACGGGGTCGTTCGACTGAGCCTCGACGGCGTCGACCCGGGTGTCGCCATCCGGTCGGAACCGGTGCGCGAACGGGTGTCGGAGGTCGCCGCCATTCCCGAGGTTCGCGCGTTCATCGTCGCGCGCCTTCGGGACACCGCCGCGCT
>CAYXFW010000770.1:0-1685 GCA_964464305.1 uncultured Verrucomicrobiota bacterium | reverse complement strand
AGACCGATGACGTCGCAGGGCATGTCCTGCCGCCGGAACTCGAGGGCCTCGTTCACCAGGTTGAACGCATCGACGTTCTGGTTGCAGACGTAGGTGAATCCATAGCCCCAGATCGGCAGCAGGGCCGGACGCCCGGTCAGCCCCGTATAGGCGTCGAGCAGCCCGCGATAGTCCGGTGCGCAGAAGAGGTAGTAGTCGAGATCGCTGCGCGGCGCGGTGCAGACCATCGCATCGGGGTCGCCCTTGCCGACGTCGAAGGTGTTGCGCCACGTCGTGTTCATCAGGAGCCCCCACCCGCGATGGCTGAGGATCATCGGCACCGGGATGTAGGAGGTGACGTTCAGCACCCAGCACTCGTAGACCCCGCCCCGCCGCATGACGTTGTCGCGGTTGACGTCGCCCAGCCCGTAGAGCCGCTCGTCCTTCTCGAGACCGAACCGCACCTCGTACCCGTTGGATGCCGTGAGCTTCGGCGGCGCCGACTGCCGCACCAGACTCTTCCCGGCCGGCGTGGACAGCGAGACCGCCCCGCCCTTGCGGGCCACCTGGAGCTTCGCCTGCGCGGTGGTGAGCGTGAACGCGTCCCTCGACTCCGTGCGCTGGAAGGTCGCCGGCGGGAAGGCCGCGGCAAGAATGCCGTAGCGGTTGAGCGCGGATTCCGTCCACGGCTGAGTCCGGCTGTGGCGGACGCGGAACAGGCGCTCGCCCAGAATGTCGACGCGCACGAAGGACCCATCCTCCAGCGTCAGGACCACGTTCTGCGCGGTCAACGGCGCCTCGTCCACCCAGATCGGCGTCGCCCGGGTCTCCGCGCCGCGCCCCGGCCCCGCGCCCAACAGGACGAGCATCAATGAGGCGAGAAGCCGAAGCATGCGCGCGTGGAAACCGGCATCACAGGAAGTCTTCATGTTCCAAAGGTGCCAGAGCGGACCCGAAAATGCACGCGCGACGTTGCGCCTGGGCGCATGACACGTCCGCGGGTCCAGATCACGAAAGGCAGGAGGCGGTCCCAAAGCGGGTCCGCTGTCGCGGCCGGTTTGTCCTCCATAGCGCTGTGCGACGGAAGATCCCGGTGAACCTACGCACCGGAACGCCTGCCCGCCGCGACCACCGGTCGCAGCTACAGAAGAGGCTCCTGACCATGTGTTGTTTGCTGTAGCCGCGACCGCTGGTCGCGGCCTTCCTGCGCATCGTGGGAACTTGCCCGCCGCGAGCATCCGGCGTCGCGCGTGCCCCGTCCGTCACGTCACGGAGCGGTCGCGGGCGCGAGCTTGAGGTTGTCGAGATGGTATTGCGCGCCTTCCTTGCCGTAACTGCTGAACCCGACCCAGTCCAGCGCCTTGAAACCGTCGGGATAGCGAAGACCGTCGAACCTCCGCGCCGGCGCACCGGGCAGGGTCACGGTGACGCCATACGCGCCGTTGGCCCGCGCACCGAGGCCGCAGGTTACCTCGATGTGTGCCCACTCCCCGGGCGGCAATGTCAGCAGGTCCTTCCCGTTCGCGGCCAGAACGCCGGCGACGGAAACGATCACCAGGGGCCCGGTCTTGTACGGGCTTCCGTGGGTCTCCGGCCAGTCGCGCCATTCGTAGATTACCCGCGCGCCGGGTTCGTGCCGAAGATCGAAGCCGGCACGCACGAGGCCCTCGTCGTAGCGGACCTTGGCGAAGATGTGGGGCGTCCAC
>CAYXFW010000769.1:0-1686 GCA_964464305.1 uncultured Verrucomicrobiota bacterium | reverse complement strand
CCAGGCCCACCGTGTTGTTGATCGCCATCTGCGGCTCGTGGCTGTTCAGATTGGCAAGCTGGTAGGCCTGGTGGTCGGTCAGAACGAGGACCGAGTCCTCGGGTCGAAGAAGCGAAGCGAGGCCATTACGAAACGTCATTGGGACATCCTTTGCTGCCGTCGGGAGTGAGATTGGTTGTCGGCAGACAACGCCAACGGCCGCGTTGCCTTGCCGCGGGATGTGCCGTTCCCGGGTGTGTCGAGGTAGCCCCCTACTGTGGTAAGCTGTGTCGCGAAACGGGGAACGCTGACATGGATATCGAAGACCTGCGGACGTTCGTGGACGTGGCCGACGCCGGGGGCGTGTCGCCCGCCGCGCGCCGGCTCGGCCTCTCCAAGTCGATCGTCAGCCGGCGACTGGCCCGGCTCGAGGCGGAGCTCGGCGTGCAGCTTCTGGCGCGCACCACGCGCGGCGCCGCGCTGACCGAAGCCGGCGTCGCTTTTCGCGACCACGCCGCCCGCGCCTGCGCCGAGATCGACGCGGCCCGCGACCTGATCCTGCCCGACGGCGAGCTGTGCGGCCGCCTGCGCATTGCCGCACCTTTGACCTTCGGCCCGACGCACCTCGCGCCTGTGCTCGCGGACATGGCGCGACGCCATCCGCAGCTCCACATCCACACCGTCTACAACGACCGCTTCGTCGATCTCATCGCGGAGGGTTTCGATTGCGCGATCCGGTTCGGCTATCTCCCGGACTCGAACCTGATCGCCCGCCACGTCGGCCCGTTCTTCGGCAGACTGGTCGCGAGCCCGGACTACATCAAAGCGTATGGGTCGCCGCAGACGCCGGAAGAACTCGTCACCCATCAGGCCCTGATGCACGGCACCGAAGCCTGGCAGCTCACGGACGGGAACAAGACCCTCAGCTTCCGCCCGCAGGGCCGCTTCAAGGCCGACAACGCCACGGCGCTCGCCGCGGCGGCCATCGCAGGACTCGGCATCGCCTGGCTGCCCGATGGCATCACCAAGGACCACGTCGCTTCCGGCGCGCTGGTCCCGGTGATGACGAACTATCCTCCGCCGCCGGCGGGAATCTACGTCGTGCGTCCGCCTAGCCCGCATCCCGCGCGCAAGGTCAGGGTGCTGACCGAACTGCT
This sequence comes from uncultured Verrucomicrobiota bacterium, assembly GCA_964464305.1. Taxonomy (GTDB): domain Bacteria; phylum Verrucomicrobiota; class Kiritimatiellia; order PWTM01; family PWTM01; genus VGWF01. The sequence goes on along the minus strand of CAYXFW010000769.1, from coordinate 550 downwards.
GATTGCGTGTTTCGACAAGGCCGCGCCGCTTTGAGGTGTCGGCGGTAATCGCACGTCTCCGTCTCTTGACAATATCCCTATCAGGACTATTATCCGTCTTGTCCCGCTCCACTGGGAGGGGCGGCTCGCGATCGTCACGATACGCGGGGCGGGATGCGGTGACGCGACAGCGTCAGGCGCGGAGGGCGGTGGCTGGGCGGCGCCCACAAGGGCCGTGAACCATTGTCCGAGGCGCTGACGAACCACGCTGTCGCGCCGGCCCAAGTCGTGTGGTTTCTCGATGCCGAACGGGGCATCGCGGATCGGAGAGTTCGCATCGCCTACCGGCCTGCGAACCGCATCCTCAGATCCGGGCGTCGACCATTCCGCCGGGAAGAGCACGAAGCAAGCCGGAGCCTCACTGCGTGCGGAACGCCGGGTGAAACCGGTGGATCCGGAAGGCCTTCGCGCATTCGTTTTGCCGACGACGGCATCGCGCGCAGGCAACGGCGTGCATCGGGCACCCGGCGTTCCGCGCGCCCTCTCACAGGAGGGCAGGGATGCGAGCTTG
>CAYXFW010000768.1:0-1687 GCA_964464305.1 uncultured Verrucomicrobiota bacterium | reverse complement strand
CTTTTCCTTCCCCCCGCTCCCGCTTTCGGCTATGTAGGGGACTCAAGGCGCCGGCCGACCCCGACGCCACGGTGGAGGATCATGCAGCCACATCACGTGCACGACGTCCTGATCCCCGAGACCGATCTCGAGAGCCGCGTGGCGGAGCTCGCCGCCGAGATCGGACGCGACCTGGACGGCCGCGAACTCGTGCTGGTCGGCATTCTGCGCGGAAGCTTCATGTTCCTGGCCGACCTGGTCCGGTCGTTCCACCGCCACGGGATGCGGACCCGGATCGACTTCATGATCCTGGAAAGCTACGGCTCCGGCACCGAGTCGTCGGGGACGGTCCGGCTGTCCCGCGACTGCGCCTTGGACGTCGCCGGGCAGGATGTGCTTCTCGTCGACGACATCCTCGACACAGGCCGCACGTTGTCGTTCGCCGTCCGGCACCTCATGTCACGGGGCGCCGCGCGCGTCCGCACCTGCGTGCTTCTGGACAAGCCATCCCGCCGCATCGTGCCGTTCGCGGCCGACTACGTCGGTTTCGCCGTGCCGGACACCTTCGTCGTCGGCTATGGACTCGACTACGACCACTACTACCGGGACCTCCCCTGGATCGCCAAGGTCACCTTCACCGGCTGAGGCAGACCCGCCGTTTCCGCTCTTTTCCGCTGCGATCGGATATGCTATCCTCTGAACGCGGTGAGGTTATGGGGGCTGAACTCGTCACCAACGAATTCGCGGCGATCCATCCGGAGCATCCGGAGGCCCTCGTCTCGGATGAGTGGATCGTAACCAGCGGCTCGCTGTTCCGCCGGGACGGCGTGCTGTGGACGGGACGTCCCGACCAGGGTCACCCGGGGCCCGATTCGACCCTCCATACGAATTCCTGCGTCTTCCGTGCCGTGACGCGTCGCGAGGATCTCGACGACACGGAGGTCTCCTTCCGGTGGCGGGATCTCGGGTGGGCGGCCGGCGGCGCGGAGGCATGGCATGGGCTGCATGTCTTCCTCCGCTACCGATCGACGAACCGCAACTACACAGCGTCCGTGTACCGCCGGGACGGCCAGGTCGTCGTGAAAAAGGAATACGGCGACCAGTACACGACACTGGCCAAGGCTCCAGGACCCGCCCCGGCGCCGGGCGCATGGAATGCCTGGCGCGTGACCGCGGAGACCGCGGCGGCCGGCGTCGTCGTCATCCGCATGTACCACGGCGAACGGCTGGTCCTCGAAGCGCGCGACCCGGGCGTCGGCGGTTCGCCCGCCCTCTCCGGCGCGGGACAGGCCGGTCTGCGCGCCGACTTCCTCGAGTTCGAATTCGACGCCTTCCACGCGGCCCCGCTGTTCGCACCGCCGATCGACCCCGCTCCGCCCGGGGATGGCGACAGCGATCCCTCCGTCAACGACGAACCCGCGGCCGACGACGAGTCGCTCTGGTCGCGCCTATTCGGACCGAAACGCCCGCCAACTGCCTGAAAGGAGATCCCGCCATGCAACTCATCTACACACGTCCCGACGGGACCGAAGCCGTGATCAACATCGAGCGCTGCCCCTTCACGATCGGAAGGAGCCCGGACGCGGACCTGAAGCTGGAGAACGAATTCGGCGGTGTCTCGCGGGTCCACTGCCGGATCGTCGAGGTCGAGAATGGATATGGGGTCGAAGACCTCAAGTCGCGGAATGGAACGGTCGTCAACGGCCAG
>CAYXFW010000767.1:1466-1688 GCA_964464305.1 uncultured Verrucomicrobiota bacterium | reverse complement strand
TGAAAGAAGCCAAGCAGCGGCGCGGCGTATCGGTCGTCGGACCGGACCACTCGTACCGGCGGCTCTTCCGGGCTCTCGGCGAGGGGGAGATCATAGCGCTGCTCCTCGACGGAGACGTCTTCACCGGCGGCGCCCCGGCCGATCTGTTCGGCAGGCGCGTCCTGATCCCGGCGGGCGGGGCGCGGCTGGCCGCACGCACCGGCGCTCCGGTGATCGGCGTCT
>CAYXFW010000767.1:647-1456 GCA_964464305.1 uncultured Verrucomicrobiota bacterium | reverse complement strand
GCGGATCCACATGGAGGAGCTGCTCGAGGCCGGCGAGGCGGCCCGCATCGGCGCGGAGCGCGCGCAGGAGCGGATCGTCGCCGCCCTCGGGCGGTACATCGCCGGCAACAGCGACCAGTGGTGTCTGTTCCGGCGGTTCTGGGAGGCGGCGGCGTGAAGATCGGGATCGTCACTCAGTCGTACTACCCCAAGCCGGGCGGCGTCACCGAGGTTGTCCACCACACCGCCGTGGAGCTGCGGCGTCTCGGGCACGAGGTCATGGTGATCACGACGCGGTACGGCGGCGAAGACCGCGAGGAGCCGGGGGTCGTGCGGATCGGACGGAACGTCCTCTTCCCGGCGAACGGCGCGTGGACCAACGTCACCGTCGGCCGTGGACTGCGCGCGCGGCTCGAGGAGATCTTCCGCCGCGAACGGTTCGACATCATACAGACCCACTGCCCGCTCGTCCCCACGCTGCCGTTGCTGGCGATCGCCGCAGACCGGGCCGGAGCGAAGCTAGTCGGGACGTTTCACGCCGCCGCCGAATCGAACGCTCTCTACTGCCTCTTCCGCACCCCGCTCGCCCGCCTGGCCGACAGGCTCGATCACCGGGTGGCCGTGTCGCGGCCGGCGGCCGAGTTCGCCGCCCGGTATTTCCCCGGTGACTACGAGATTATCCCGAACGGGATCGACTGCGAGCGGTTCGCTCCCGGCGTCCCGCCGATCGAGGGGCTCCGCGACGGCCGTTTCAACATCCTCTTCGTGGGCCGGATGGACCGCCGGAAAGGCCTGCCCTACCTGTTCCGGGCGCTGCCGCTGATCCAGCG
>CAYXFW010000767.1:0-637 GCA_964464305.1 uncultured Verrucomicrobiota bacterium | reverse complement strand
GCAAAGACCTGGCGATTCTCAGCGCGCGCCTGGGCCTGCGCCTCCACAACGAGGCGCTTGGTGTCAGCCAGGAACTGCTGGTCGGCAACGATGACCCGCTGATCCAGCGGGCGATCCCGCGGCTCGTGCGCCTCGTCCTGGTCGGAGAGGGAAACCTGCGGCTCAAGATGATCCCGCGGCCCCTGAGCCTCTCCGGCGCGGAGATCATGGCCGCCGGCAGGGTCGACGCGAAGCTGCTGCCCCGCTACTACGCCGCCGCCGACGTGCTGTGCGCGCCGGCCACGGGGCGCGAGAGCTTCGGCATCGTACTGCTCGAGGCGATGGCCTCGCAGCGCCCCGTCGTCGCCACCGACATCCCCGGTTTTCGCGGGGTCGTCTCTCATGGCAGGGACGGCCTCCTCGTCGAGCCTCGCTCCCCCGCCGCGATCGCCCAGGCGATGATCAGGCTCGCATCGGATCCGGGGCTGGCCGCGCGCATGGGCGAAGCGGGAAGGCGCACGGCCCGGACGTACGACTGGGAGTCGGTGACGGGCCGGCTCGAGGGATGCTTCCTGCGGACCCTCGAGCGTCCCCGGAAGGAACGCGCGGCCCCGGTGCCGGTGAGGGCCGGATGAACCGTCCGGACGGGGACGGCCTT
>CAYXFW010000766.1:0-1690 GCA_964464305.1 uncultured Verrucomicrobiota bacterium | reverse complement strand
GGCCAGCATCCGGTTGCCCGTGGAAAGCGCGCGCAGCCCGTCCCGGAGAGCCTGGGCGCCGAGCTCGGCCATCCGCGTGATTTCTGCTCCGATCCGGTCGATGTCCTGTTGCACGGCGTCTTTCCAGTGGCTCGTCATGTTCCGCGCACCCTCCGGCGGTTCGCCGGGGAACCGGGCCCCGCACGACCGCCGGACGATGCTACCCGCACACCGCCTGGAGTGCGAGCCGGGTTGAGCCGGAGGTCTAATACATGAATGGCCGGTTGTGCCTCCGTTAGATTTCTGTTAGGTCTTGATGAGCGCGGACGCTTCGTACGGAGGATGCTGCCATGAAAGACCTGGGTGCGATATTTGGGGAGTCGCCGTTCGTCCTCGTGACGGCGCTCGCCCGCAAGATCCACGAGTGCGTCGCCCTGGTCCGCCCCATTGCCGACGCCGTCCTCGCCGGCGACATGGAGCGGCTTCGAACGCTGCAGGACGACATCTCCCGCCTCGAGGAGGAGTCCGACGGGATCAAGGACCACGCGCGCCAGAAGCTGCCCCGGCGCATGTTCCTCTCCTCCCAGCGCGAGGATATTCTGGCCGTGATCCGCCAGTTGGACCGGATCGGCGACAAGGCCCAGAACTTCGCCGTCGCCGCATCCTTCCGGCCGATCGTCCTCCCCGCCGACGTCGCCGCCGCGTTTCTCGCCCTCGTCGACAAGGTCGTCCACCTGAGCGAGTGCCTTCTGGGCCTGGCCGAGCATGTCGCCGCCCTGCAGAAGGAAGGGTTCGAGGGCCGCGACACGGACGAGACTCTGGCCCGGATCGAATCCGTCTACCAGATGGAATGGGAGTCCGACCGGCTCAACCGGCAGGTCGCCCGCCTCTATTACTCCGCGCCCGGAATCGATCCGATCACCGTGATCCTGATGGACAAGCTCTGCCTCTCGCTCGGACAGATCGCCGACCATGCCGAGAACGCCGGCAAGAATCTCCGTCTGATGATCGTCCGGAAGTAAGGCATGAGCCCGGATCTCCTGCTGGCGCTCGGTCTCGTCTTCGGCTTCTACATGGCGTGGAACATCGGCGCCAATGACGTGGCCAACGCGTTCGGCACCTCCGTCGGGTCCGGATCCCTGACCTTTCGCCGCGCCCTGATCCTCGCGGCAATTTTCGAGTTCTCTGGCGCATTTTTTGCCGGATCCCATGTGGCCGACACGATCAAGTGCAGCATCGTTCAGCCCGGTATCTTCGAGGACAACCCGATCCTCTTCGCCCGCGGCATGCTTGCGGCGCTTCTCGCAGCCGCGCTCTGGTTGCACCTGGCGACCTTCCTCGGGCAGCCCGTTTCCACAACGCACGCGATCATCGGTGCCGTGATCGGTTTCGGGGTCGTGGCGGTCGGGCCCTCCGCCATCCTGTGGCACAAACTCGGCCGCATCGCGGCGAGCTGGTTCATCTCGCCGATGATCGGCGGCATCATCGCCTACCTTCTCTACCTGGCGATCCGCAAGTTCATCCTCGCCGCGCCCTGTCCCGTGGCCCGCGCCAAGGTCTCGGTGCCCATCGCCTCCGCCACGGTCTGCTACATCCTTTTCTCGACGATCCTGCCCACATTCCTGAAGCCGCTCGCCGCCGGGCAGGCCCAGGCGCTGAACGTGGCCGTCTCTTTGGTTCTCTCGACACTGATCGCCTTCCTGGTCTACAC
>CAYXFW010000765.1:0-1692 GCA_964464305.1 uncultured Verrucomicrobiota bacterium | reverse complement strand
GATATTGGGCGAGGTATACGAAGCGGGATACTGAGGCGAGGTGTCGTTGTCCGTACCGGAGTTCCCTGCCGCAGCCACAAACAGCATGTTGCTTGCCGCGGCATTATCGATCGCGCTCTTCAGGGCCGTGGAGAACCCGCCACCCCCCCACGAGTTGGACGTCAGGTCCGCGCCGTTGCGTGTCGCGTAGTAGATGGCCTCGATGGCGTCCGAAGTCGCGCCCAACCCCTGTCCGCTGAGAAACTTGAGGGCCATCAGTCGCACCGCCCAACTCACGCCGGCGACACCGACGCCATTGTTGCCGACGGCCCCGATCGTTCCGGCAACGTGCGTGCCATGGTAGTGGTCGTCGTAGGGATCGTTGTCGTCTCCATAAAAATCCCATCCGCTGGCGTCGTCAATATACCCATTGTGATCGTCATCGAGTCCGTTCCCGGGCGTCTCGCCGGAGTTCGTCCACATGTTGGGGTTCAAGTCCTCGTGCGATGCGTCAATTCCGGTGTCGATCACGCCGACCACCACGTCGACACTGGTGTTCTGCAAGTCCCACGCCTCCGGCGCGTCCACGTCATGATCGTCTGTCCGATGCAGGCCCCACAGCTGCCCGAACAGGGGGTCATTCGGAACCCCGATCGCCTGGACGATATAGTCGGGCTCGGCAATCGCCACGGTTGCCGCTTCGCTCTTGAACTGGTCGACAACCCGGGGCAGAGCGTCAACGTCCAAGGCATTCGGCACCGACACAAGGTACATTCCCGGCGCCGACATCCGTTTCACGACGCGCGTGCCGTACTTGGCATTGATCTGTTCCAAAGCGGCCGGGCCAGCCCCGGGAGCAAGCTGAACCATGATATGGTCGGCAACTGCAACTTGCCTGTCTATAACGACATCGGGAAGGTCGCCTGGCTGACGTCGGATCTTCTCTGTAACGCGAAGATGCGGATACTTGAAGTCGGTCTTGTAGACGCTCGTGCGGGAGACGTCTCCGCGCGCAGCCGGCGGCGAGACCGCCTGATGCAGAACCTGCCCGCTGGCGAGAAGTCCCTGAAGCCCCGTGGTCGGCGGCAGGGCAGCGGTCGCCAAGGAGAGGGACGGAGTCTCCTCAGGCATGGCGCCCGACTCCCCGGCCTTTCCCGGGGAAGCGTTGACGATATTGTCCGCAGCCTTCGGCACCCTGCCGGTGGCAGGCCCACCTGCGTTACCGTGGTCCGATGCCGTGATTGTCTGACCCGGAGTTCCTGAGGGCACGGCTGGGCTCAGGCGATTGGCGCGCCACAGGAAAGCCGCCGCAAGAACCAGGAGAAATACAAACGCAGTTCCCGAAAGCCAGCGGAGCACATGCCTTCTCATTTGCCACCTCGTAAGACCGGCGTCCTCCGAACGCTATACACCGGCCACTATTGATGATGATGTCAACTCACTACGGTCGAGTCAACGTCTTTTTGGGAGTTTTCCCACGCTTTTTTCACGCGCTTTTCACGCGGTCGCCGGGCGGGTCCGCGGCTCGATTGTCTACAATGCGGAGGGCCCTTCCGGGACAATCAGGGGCAGGGTCTCGGCAAGGCTTCGCGCGAGGTGATCGGGGGCGCCGTGGTCGAAGGCAAGGAACCGCTCGATTTGTTCGATCTTGAGATTCGCGACCAGGATGGTCCGGCAGCCAGCGGCGCGGCCGGCGCCAATGTCGACGAGGCC
>CAYXFW010000764.1:0-1696 GCA_964464305.1 uncultured Verrucomicrobiota bacterium | reverse complement strand
GGCGCGGTCACGGCGGTCGCCACGGGCGGCGAAGCGGAGGGTCACGTCCCCGCCCTTGTGAAGGCCATCCAGCCGGCGGTGGACAGTGTCCGGGGCCAGCCCGGGGAACTCGTGGAGAACGCCGTTCGGGCGAACGTCGCACGTGTGGTGCGCCAGGTGAAGGGCTCGAAGCCGATCCTCGCGGACCGCGTGCATCGCGGGGAGGTGGTCGCCGTCGGGGCGCGGTACGATCTGGACGACGGAAAGGTTGCGATCCTGCCGTGACCGGCGCGCCGTTGCGCCGGCCGCGGGCCGGTGCCATCATGGCGGCGTGAAAACCGACGCGCCCGATCTGTGCGATGCCGCCACTCTGGCGCAGAATCTCTCGCGCCGGTTGCTGGGCATGCGTACGGACGGTGTCTGGCGCGGACGGCTCTCCTCGAGCACGCTTTCGACGGCCGTCGGCGCTGTGGCGATCCATCGTCTCGGCGCACCGCGCGACGCCATGGTCCGCGCGGCGGCGTGGATCACGGCGAACGCGAATGCGGACGGGGGATGGGGCGACACGACGGATAGCCCGTCCAACCCGAGCACAACCCTGCTGGCATGGGCCGCGTTATCGGCGCTCGCGCCGGACTCCCCCGCCCTGCCCCGTGCCGCCGCATGGCTGACGCGCAGGCTCGGCACGATCGAGCCCGCATCCATCGCGCGGTCCGTCCTCGACGCGTATGGCGACGATCGCACGTTCTCCGTCCCGATCCTCACGTTCTGCGCGCTGGCCGGTTGCCTTGGCCCCGGGGCGGCGGCGTGGCGCGGGATTCCGCAACTTCCATTCGAGCTTGCCGCCGTCCCGCGGCGCTTCTACGCCGCCATCCGACTTCCGGTCGTCAGCTACGCCCTGCCGGCGCTGATCGCCATCGGCCTCGTGCGCCACCGGCAGTCCCCGTCGCGCAACCCCGTTCTGCGGGCGGTGCGCGACAGCCTCACGCCGAAGGTCCTTCGTTTGCTGGAAGCCGTGCAGCCCTCCGGCGGGGGTTTTCTTGAGGCCGCACCGCTGACCGGTTTTGTCGCCGTCAGCCTGGCCGGGAGCGGCCTCGCCGGGCATCCGGTCGCGCGGCGCGCGGGGGAGTTTCTCTGCGCGACGCAGCGGGCGGACGGAAGCTGGCCCATCGATACGGATCTCTCGCTCTGGGTCACGACCGGCGCGGCGGCGGCGCTGGCAGCCGCCGATCCGGACGGGGCATTCTGGCCCCCGGCCGAGCGGCTCGCATTGCGACGGTGGCTGCTCGATCGTCAGTTCCGCGACGTCCACCCCTTCACCGCCGCGGCACCCGGCGGGTGGGGCTGGAGCGACCGCACGGGCGCGGTTCCCGACGCGGACGACACCGCCGGGGCCCTGCTCGCGCTGCGGGCGCTCGGTCCGCCGGATGCCGAAACCTGCGCGGCCGCCGCTCGCGGGATTCGATGGCTGCTGGATCTCCAGAATCGCGACGGGGGGATCCCGACCTTCTGCCGCGGCTGGGGACATCTGCCGTTCGACCGGAGTTGTCCCGACCTCACGGCCCATGCCCTGCGCGCGTTTCGCGCATGGGAGGAGACCATCGACGCTCCATGCCGCCGCCGCATGGGCCGGGCCCGTCGGGCCGCCCTGACCCACCTCGACCGAACGCAGGCCGGGGACGGGTCGTGGACGCCTCTCTGGTTCGGAAACCAGGCG
>CAYXFW010000763.1:0-1696 GCA_964464305.1 uncultured Verrucomicrobiota bacterium | reverse complement strand
GTGCGCCCGCCGGGATCGGCGACCGTGAGCACACGCATGGCTTCGGCTGACATCCGACCATCGCACAGGAAATCCACCTTCTGGCCCACGGCATCAAAGATGAGTTTGCGCGTGTCGATGGAATCGACGCAGACAAAGACCACGTTGCCGTAGTCGGCGGTGCTGCGGCGGAAGCGTTCGGTATGGGAATGGATTTCGGTTTGGGGATTGATCTGGCGGACAAGATTAGCGAGCGCGTCAACTTTGAGCATGCCAATGTCGCCGGGGAAATACCCTTGGGGTGCCAGGTTCACCACATCTACGGTGTCATGGTCAAAAATCTGGAGCCAGCGGATACCCATGGAGGCCAGTTGAATGGCGACCTGCCGGCCGATCGCCCCGACGCCGATGACTGTTACCCGGCAGGCGGAGAATTTCTCCGGCGGCACGATGTCGCGCTGACGCAAGTCACGATCCGCCATATTGGGAGGGGTGTTCATGGAAGTAGTCACTCAAACACCTCCCGTTCCACGCCCCAGTAACTGGCGTACTCCATGGCCAGTGCTTCCTGAAGGTCGTCCTCCACATTGGAGACATCGTCACGGTTGCGGCGTTTTCTCGCCGGCATGCCAAAGAACTCCTCTCCCGACCCCAGACTCGGGGCCATCTGCTCTTCCATCACGTGCTGGTCGTATTCGGCCTGCCACGCAACGGTTTCCGAACCGGCGAATTCCTGGCTGTAGTCGATTTCGACGGGCAGTATGTCTTCTCCCCCAGGCCCGACGTTGAAACGCAGGCGGCAGTAGGTTTTTCCGCCCTTGGCCAGGATGAACATGACGGCCCAGTCGCACGACGCAAAAACGCGGCTGAATGTTTCTTCATCCGTGCCGCTGGGCATGGGGGAATCACCGGGATGGGTGTGCAGCCAGATCCGCCCGAACTGTTCGGGCCTTCGCCCCTGGTCCACCTGTTGTTCAAAGAAGTCCGCCACGGCTGCATCGTCAAAGGCCACGGTGACGGAAGTTGCCCGCTGGGCAACGGTCAGCACGTCTTCGATCAGCAGCAGGTTATCGCGGCCGGCGATACCAAAACCGCCGATTTCCGTGGGACCTGCATCACGGAGATACAGGAGCTTGGCCCAGGCGTAGGGGGTAAAACGGAGCGCCGTCGCCCGTGGCATAGATCTAGGCTGCCTGGGCATGCGGTTGCTCTCTTTGCTCTGCTTGGGCGGGTTGGGCGTCGGGGGCGACGCTGCTGGAAGGGTTGTCGGAGTCATCAGGTTCCTCGGCTTTCTCCCGGCAATCCGGGCACAGGTCATTTTCAAGACAGGATTTACAGACGTCTTCGCCGCACTCGGAACACTCTTTCATGCAGCGATGGCAGGTGGACTCGTCACAGGCTTTGCAGGACTCCAGGCATCCTTGGCAGCGGGTGGCATCGCAGCAACGGCAGTAACCTGTGCAATCGTTGCAGAAGTCATGGCTGCATCCCTCGCAGTAGCTGCGGTCGTCATCCGAGGCCGTATGGCCGCAATCGTGGCAGAAAATCCCCTCCCAATCATCCAAAGCGACGTAGGGGGAGCCGGCGTTGTAGTTCTGAAGGACCGATCGCACCAAGACAAAGAAATCCAACACCCGGCCTGACTCTAGCGCGCGGCGTATGGGGTGGGTCGCATCTCCTTCGCACAGTTCTTCGTCACGGACGTGGGGGTGGGTGA
>CAYXFW010000762.1:0-1697 GCA_964464305.1 uncultured Verrucomicrobiota bacterium | reverse complement strand
CGGGTCCCAGGCATCGTTGTGAGACATGCCGCCCCACAGGAAGATCTGGATGACCGACTTGGTCTGGCCTTTCCTGGCCTTGGCCTTGGCCGCCCCGTCCCGGGCGGTCTTCTCGTCGACGGCCTTCTGCTCGGGCGTCTTCTCCGCCGCGGCCGCAAGGACGCGGGAACTCCACCCGCCGGCCGCGATCGTCCCTGCCGCGCCCAGGGCGCCGCGTCGCATGGCCTCGCGCCGGGAGATCGGCTCCCGGTTGTCCCGATGGCGGTTTGTGCTCATGACTTCATTCTCCTTCACTTCAACTGTCGTGCCGGAAAACCGACCGTCCCACGTTACATCTCTCCGCGCCGCCGTCAATGCCGCAGAAGAAACTCGGGGGTGTTGATCAACGCCCAGGCCAGATCGAGCCAGACGTCGTTCCCCTTCGTCACTCCGCTCTTGGCGTAGTCCTCCGCCGCTTTCACGTCGGCATCCGTCGGAAACCGGGAGAGAATGGTCAGGTAAAGCCTCTCGGCGATTTCGGCCGGTTTGCCGCCCGAGGAACGCAGCGCCGCGAGCTTCGGACCGCTCTGGAGCTTACCTTGGATGGCGGCCGAATTCAGCATATAAAGCCACTGGGTCGAGGCCAGTTCGCTGACGCGCTCGCTTTCCATTCCCGTGGCCCGCGCGGAGCGCCCGAACAACGTCAGGAAGGGGCTGGTGATGCTGCCGTCGGCCAGCTCCACCGCAGACATCTCCCTGGGAATATAGGTGAAAGGTTCGGGGACCGCGCTGGTGTACAGGTCCGTGCTGCCCGTGATCTGGTTCACCGCATCGATCAGCACCTCGGCCTCCACGCGCCGCAACAGGTAGCTGGCGAAGTTGGCTCCCGCCCCCGGCTCCTTGGACCTTGCGATCGACGAGAATTGGTACGTGGTCGAGGTAAAGATCAGTCGCTTCAGATGCTTCAGATCGTATCCGCTTGAAACGAACTCCTTCTCCAAGTACGCCAGGGCTTCGGGGTTGCCCGGGGGGTTGTCCTGCCGAATGTCGTCCGGCTCGTGGATCAGGCCGCGTCCCATCACCCACGCCCAGGTACGGTTGACGATGGCCTTGGTGAACCAGGGATTCTCCGGTCGAATCAGCCAATCGGCAAACGCCTCCCGCGGGTCGCGGTTCGGAGGTATCGTTGTCTTGGCGCCGTCCGGAAAGACGGCCGCCAGCGGCCCGTTCTCGCTCAACGGCGTGGCCAGCGCCTGGGGGATCTGGTTCGTCGCCATCACGGACTTGGCCACGGCGTCCACTCCCGGCGCGATGCTGCCCGTCACGGCCGTCGAGTGGAGGGGATCCCAGAAGACAATCTCCTCCTTCCACTCGCTGGTGGGCTTGTAGCCGACCTGCGAGAAGAACGCCGCCATGCCGGCCCGCCGGTCTTCCGGCCACAGGTGGACCCGCGTGCCCATCAACGTCAAGGCGACGGCCGCAGCCCTGCCCTCGGGCGTCTTGTCCTGAATGGCACGGTAGAAGTTGACCGGGCCGACGCGAAAATTGCTCCCGCTCGAGGTGAGCAGTTCCCGGACGAACCGGTCGTAGCGCTTGTTCTGGGTGATCGATTCCCACACCCAGCGGTGATACGCCTGCGCCGCGTTGGGCCAAACCTTGACGGGGAACTCCGCCTTGACTCTCAGGATATCACTCCATTTCATGGCCCAGTAATCGAC
>CAYXFW010000761.1:0-1698 GCA_964464305.1 uncultured Verrucomicrobiota bacterium | reverse complement strand
TCCCAGGGGGGAAAGCACGAAATCCTAATTCCGAAGCACGAAACAAATCCCAAGCACGGAAATCCCAATGAGAAAAACGGGTTCTGCGAACCGGGCTGTTTTGGATTTTCGGGCATTTGTGCTTCGTGCTTGTTTCGTGCTTCGAGTTTAGGATTTCGTGCTTGCGCCGCGCTCCGTCATTTCCTCTCCGGTACCGGTCCGCCCACGGGGACGGGGATGGAGATGCGGTTGATCAGGGGGACGAGGGCGTTGACGATCAGGATCGCGAACATGACGCCTTCCGGGTAGCCGCTGAGCCGGCGGATCAGGAGGACCATCAGGCCGTAGGCGATGCCGAAGATCCACTTGCCCTTCGGCGTGAGCGGGCTCGAAACGGGGTCAGTGGCGATGAAGAAAGCGGCGAACAGGAATGCGCCGGCGGAGAGGTCGTGTGCGACGCTCCAGCCCGAGCCATCCCGAAACAGCGCCGGCAGTCCGGCTGCCACGAGGACCGCGAGAACGGCGCCGGCCGGGATCTCCCACGAGGCCGTGCGGCGCACGCACAGGTAGAGACCGCCCAGAATGGCCGCCAGCGCGCTGGTCTCGCCGATCGAACCGTTGGTCGTGCCGAGGATCAGCGGCTTCAGCGTGGCGACTTCACCGGCCATCTTGAGGGCCGTCAGGGGCGTCGCGTGCGTCAGGACATCGATGGTCGAGGTCTGCAGGATGTAGGCCGATGCGCCCATCGCGGCCGGGAAGGCGATCATCGCGAACGCGCGGCCGACCATGGCCGGGTTGAAGAGGTTCTGGCCGAGCCCGCCGAACACCACCTTGCCCAGGCCGATCGCCGCGAAGGCCCCGACGGCGCCGATGTACCAGGGTGCGGTCGCGGGAAGCGACAGCGCAAGGATCAGGCCCGTCACGGCGGCGGAGCCGTCCGACAGCGTGGCCGCCCGCCCGCGCATGCGCAGAAACAGCCATTCGGCGGCCAGCGCCGCGACGACGCCGATGCCGATCTGCATCAGCGCGTACTGGCGGAACTGCCAGACCGCGACCGCGACGAGCGGCAGCAGCCCGAGCAGCACGTCGAACATCATCTTCCGGGTCGTCAGCGACCCGTCGACAATGTGCGGACCGGGAGCGACGGTGAGAACCGGAGTGACGGAGGGGATGGGGGTGGCGGGCGCGGGGGAGGTGGCATTCATAAGGGGGTCAAATCCGAAATCCTAATTCCGAAGCACGAAACAAATCGGAAATTCGAAACCTGAAACTCCAAACGGAAAGGCCCGGACCGGAAAACCAAAACGGCGACCGTGGACGCTTGCATGGGGGGTGGGAAGGAGCCGTTCATGCTATTCCGACTTCCTCAGGATCGCACCGAAGATGTTCGTCAACTCCGTGGCCTCCTGCGTCAGGCGGTCGCGTTCGGCAGCCATCGGGCCGTCGAGATCGAGCAGTCGCAGCCACAGCCGCGACTCCTTCGCTTCCTTCCGGCAGATCTTGATGTGCATGACGAAATCCTTCTTGCTCAACGCGTCGTTCGCCTCGATGTCGTTGGCCGCCACGGAACCCGACGATCGGACCAATTGCTTCCCGTCCTCATGGTGGGCCGTCGTCATCGCCAGGCCGCGCACCAACCGCCGCACGTCCGCGGCAAATGCCTCCGTGCGTTCCTCCAGATCGTATTTCGGAGCCCCGTTTGCCTTCATTCGAGCTTGC
>CAYXFW010000760.1:0-1702 GCA_964464305.1 uncultured Verrucomicrobiota bacterium | reverse complement strand
GAACCTGGCATGGCTGGCGACCAACAGCATCATCGTCGCCGGACGGATCGGAATCGGCGATTTGGTCCAGCAGGGCACCGGAAAGAGCGCGCTGCGCCTTGGGGCCGGGGAGACGGCATTCTTCACCGACAACCTCTTCGTCGGCGGCGGGAAGCAGTATTCGGAACTGGCCTTCGAGGACCTCACCGGGACGCTGACCGTCTCCAACCGCGCGGGCACCGGGCGCGCGAATCTGGCGGTCGGAGTCAACGGGGTCGGCACGGCAGCCAACGTGCCCGGTCTGCTGGATGTCCGCGGCCATGACGTGAGCCTCTTCCTCGGCAGCGTGACGAACGGCGGGCGCGTCGGCGGCCTGACCGGTTGGGGGTCCGGCCAGATTCTCTTCGACCAGGGCACGATGAACGCGCAGAGCCTGATCGTCGGCATCCGAATCGGAACCGCCAGCGGTGCCGTGACGGGGCTGGTCGACATCGGCGGCGGCATGGTCAACCTCGGGCCCGTCGAGCTGGCGCGAAACTCCGTCAACAGCAATAACGCTGTGGTCGGCACCCTGGACCTCCGCGGCGGCACCGTCACCCTGAGCGGCAACATCACGAGAGGCGGCGGTGTCGGAGCCGCAGTGGCCTCCCTGTTGATGACCAACAACGCGACCCTCGACATGGGACACTTTGCGATCGGCAGCGGGGCCAGCCCCATCGATACGCTGCGACTCGATTCCGGCACGCTTCGGAACGTCAGCGAAATCAATGGCGGCGCGGCGTGGACCAAGTCCGGCCCCGGCACGCTGACGATCGAGGGGGACAACAGCTACGTCGGCAACCTGACCGCGGCCGAGGGGGTGCTCCGGTACAACGGCAACTACACCGGCGGCGGGTTGATCACGATTCTATCCGGCGCAACGCTGATGGGGACCGGCACGCTGGCCAATGTCACCATCGTCGCGGGCGGCGCTCTCAACCCGGGCAACAGCGCCGGCACGTTGACGGTCGACACGCTGACGCTCGACGGAGGGGCGACGCTTGCGTACGACCTCGGAACGACGAGCGACCTGATCCTGGCCGGGGCGGCGGCCCTCGGCGGCATCGACTTCGACAACTTCACGTTCCTCCCGGGCGTCGGCTTCGGACCGGGCATCTATGTGCTCATCGACGCCGCCAACATCTCGGGTCTTGGAGCGGGGACGACCGGAACGGTGGACGGTTATGACGCAGCGCTCTCGATCGACGTTGGCGCACAGGATCTCGTGCTGACCGTCATCCCCGAACCGACCACCCTCGGTCTGCTCGGCATCGCGGTCGTGGCGGCGCTGCTGCGCCGCCGGCTGGCGTAGGGTGCGATCTGGATCCGGGGTTGTGGAAAGCCCTACGCTTCGTAGGTGAAGAGGGCGGCGACGGGGAGGGTGGTCCCGGCGGCGCGATTGAAGGCGGTGCAGACCTTGGTCTGCGTGTTATGGGTCAGACGGCGCCCCTTGCAGGCGCGCGATACCATCTTGAACGTGAGGCATCCCGGCGTCGCCGCAACCAGATCCGCCGGTTTCAGCCCCCGCTCCGCCATCTGCGCCGCAATGGGCTGAAGCCCCAGGTTCCGCTCGATCGCATTTGCCGCTTCGGATTCGCTCATGTTGCGCCGCACCCTACACCGGTCGGAGGGAAGGGGACAGGGAAAAGGCGAGCCAGGACTTCAAAAACAGAAAAATACAGGT
>CAYXFW010000759.1:0-1702 GCA_964464305.1 uncultured Verrucomicrobiota bacterium | reverse complement strand
CGGGTTCCTTCAGACCCCGCCGGATGGGTTCGGCACCCTGCCGACGAAGAACGGCGTCGCCTACAGGTGGTTCAAGACCGCGGACCGCAGCGTGCGCTCGGGGAAGCACGGCAAGTGGCAGCGGATCGAAGAATGGACGGGGTTTGACCGGGTCGACTTGGACCTCTATCAATGAAGCTTCCCGACTATCCCGTTCCGGGCGATCCCATCCCGGCCTCCTGGGGCCGGCAGATTGTCGACTTCCTCCGATCGCTGACACCCAAGGCTTCGCCGGAGGCCCTGCCGACGTGGTCGCCGAACGGCACGACTTGGAAGATAGCGCGGGGCGGCAGGCGCGGTCGGGATGGGGCGGACGTTGCGCTGGGCGACGCGCTGCCGCTGGACGCCGACGTTCAGCGGCGGAACTACGGGCACAACGGAGCGGCCGCCGGCGTCGCGGATCTTGCCGCGCGGGAGGACCACAGGCACGACTCGAACATGCCGGATGGAACGGTCGGCGCCGTGCTCTACTATTCCAACCTCCCGGGCGACTCGACCGGCATCACGGCGTGGGTGGCGAAGTCGCTGGCGGACCTCATCGGCGCCGCCCTGGACAACCTCGGCATTGAAGCGCTGCCGGATGGGACGGAGGCACAGCCGCACCTGAAGTGGGACCATGTGGCCGGCGAGTGGAAGAAGGCGCTCATCGTGCCGGACGGGTCGGCCGAGGGCGACATGCTCTATTGGCATGAGTACGCCCCTGCCACGTTCCGCTGGGAGCGGTTGGCCGCGGCGCCGGCGTCGGGGAAGTTCACGCTCGTCTCGGACAACGGCGTGCTCGGGTGGGTGGAGGTCGCGGACGGCGTCTGCGAATGAGCCATGCCGGATCCCCGACGCTTCATCCTGCGGTCGGACGGCAAGGTCGCGTCAGTGGCCGGGAAGATGGCGATGCTGACGCAGGCGGAGTACGACGAGTGCTGCTGCTGCCTGTACCAGAAGTGGACGCGCGAGTTCTACTACGATCCGCTTCACCCGCCCCCGCCGGCCGACTGCACCGGCACCCCGTACTTCACCACAACCGGATGCCACCACGTCGACGACGTTTGGTGGGTGGAGGGCTGCCAAGTGGTGGACCTGGAAGAGGGGCTGGTTTCGATGAACGCCCACCTGCTGGCTGAATTTTACGACAGCGCGTGCACCGAGCCTTGCGAGGAGGACATCTGATGCCCTGCTGCGGTGGCAACCTGGTGCGCGGCGTGGCGGGCCTGGCGAGGGCGGCGGCGCGGGTCGATCGCGCTCCGGATCCTGTGATCGCCGCCCGGCGCGATGCTTGCCGTTCGTGCGATCGCGCGGAGAAGCGCGCGCGGAAGGATGGCTTGGCCGGCCTGACGACGTTCAGCCGATGCGCGGAGTGCGGGTGCTTTCTCGCGCCGAAGTCGACGCTGGCGTCGGAGCGGTGCCCGCTGGGGAGATGGCCCATTGCAGAAGCCGCAGAATGAATGGCCCCGGAAGTGCCGGGAGATAGGATGCCGCCATGTTCAATCCAGCATATGAGTTCTTCGTCGACGTGGCCAAGTCGGGCGGCGTGGTTTGCCTCCTGTCGTCGCGCACGGGTCCGGACGCGCTCGGGTCGGAGCCGTCGATGGTGCAGTATGACGCGGCGCCGCTGAAGCTGTATTTCCGCTCCCGCCCGGCCTCATCGGTGGGCGCGACAACGGCCGAG
>CAYXFW010000758.1:0-1707 GCA_964464305.1 uncultured Verrucomicrobiota bacterium | reverse complement strand
CGATGCGAAGAACTCGCGGCGACCGTCGATCGCCACGACGCTCGCCTCGTCGATCCAAAGCGTCATCGACTGTCCGAAAAGCGTGATCATGAGCCGCAGACTTTCGTCGATGCCCGCATCGAGCCGGAGCGTGAAGGACTGCCACGTGGTGCCGATCGTGCAATTCGTCACGGACCGGAATGTGTAGGGCGCCGCGCTCTGCCGCAGGCCGAAGCCGACGGTGCCCGGGGCGGATCCCTTCAACCACACCCGTGCCGCGTAGCTGCGGCCTGCGACGCCGGGGAGCAGTTGGTAGATCTGGACGCAGGCCCCGTTGGTGAAGCCATCCTGGATGCCCGCCACGATGCGAAATGCCGATCCGACCGTTCCGGCTGCCTCCTCGGCCATGACGTTGGACACATGCGTTCCAGTGAAGCGCGAGTTGTCGGACCACCCGGACGGCATCGTCCCGGTGACCATGCCGTAGGTGTTGCTCAGGCTCACCGGAAGGTGCGGGGCCTCGAATCCGGGGTTGGAGAGGAGTTCCACGGGTTCCCCGCCGATGCGCGGACGGCGGCTGTCAGCAGGAGCCCCAGGGCGAGCCGGCGGACGAATCGCGCCGCAGTGCCCCACGCCGTGAGGCGCGAGAACGTCCCGCAGGAACCCGGGCGCGGACGACTCCCGCATGGACAGCGGACTGGCATGGCGAAACCCTACACGACGCCAAAGAGACCGTCCATGCTTCCCCCGACCTGCGCGCAAGGCAGTTTTGCGCGGGCAGAGCCGGCTCTGTGTGGGGGCACCCGGAAAGAGTCCGCCCCGGTTTCGCGGGAAACCGGGGCGGGTCGTGGGCCATCCGCCGATGCGGGTGGCGTGTTTCCTACTTGATGAAGAGCATTTCCTGGTAGGTCGGCAGGGGCCAGAACTCGTCGGCGACGACGGTCTCGAGAGCGTCGGCGATCTGGCGGACCTCCGCCACGGCCGGGATCAGCGTGTCCCGCGCGTACTTCGCGTGATCCAGCGTCGCCCCGTCCGCGTGATGGCTCACCGCCTTCTCCAGGCGGACGATCGCCGGCTGGAACTTCGCCAGCAGGCCGGTGAGTTCCTCCAGCACCGTTGTGCAATGCTGGATGCCCAGTCCCTTCAGCGAGTGCGACGTGGAGGCGAGGCGCTCCTCGTACGCCACCGCCGCCGGGAAGATCTGCGTCTTCGCGATCCGGAGCGCCAGGCGCGCCTCGATGGTCACATCCTTCACGTACCGCTCCAGGAAGATCTCGTGGCGGCTCTCGATTTCGCGCCGCGTGAAGACCTTGAAGCGCTCGAAGACCTCGACGTTTTCCGGCGAGATCAGCGCGGGGATCGCGTCGACCGTGTTGCGGAGGTTCGGCAGACCGCGCTTCGCGGCCTCCTTGTGCCACGCCTCGCTGTAGTTGTCTCCGTTGAAGATGATCCGGTCGTTTTCGCGGACGATCTCCTGCAGCAACTTCTGCACGGCCGCGTTGAACTTCTCGGCCGAGCCCTTCGGGGCGGCCTCGAGTTTCGTCGCGACGTAGTCCAGCGATTCGGCGACGATCGTGTTGAGAATGACCAGCGGGCCGGCCACGGACTGGCTCGATCCGACGGCGCGGATCTCGAACTTGTTCCCCGTGAAGGCAAACGGGCTGGTGCGGTTGCGGTCCCCCGCGTCCTTCGGCAACGGCGGAAGCGTGTCCACGCCGACGGACTGGA
>CAYXFW010000757.1:0-1707 GCA_964464305.1 uncultured Verrucomicrobiota bacterium | reverse complement strand
CCGCGAGTTGCAGAACGCCGTGGCCCACTACCAGATCGAGCAGGGCCGCATCCCGACGATGGAGCAGGGTCTCGACGCGCTCGTGCGAAAGCCGTCCGCGTCCCCGGTGCCCGAGGCCTATCCTCCGGACGGCTACCTCGCGAGCCGGAACCTGCCCCGGGACCCGTGGAGTCACGAGTACGTGTACATCGTGCCGGGACGCGAGGGACTCCCGTTCGAGATCGTCAGCTATGGCGTGGACGGGGAGCCGGGCGGCGAGAATGACGCGGCGGATATCTCCTCCGCGGATCTGTAGGGCGGGGAGGCAATGGGGGACACCATGGACACGCCGCGCCGCGCTCCTGAGGGATTCACGCTCATCGAGGTTCTGATCGCGCTCGTGGTGGCCGTGATGCTCTGTGCGGCGATCGCCGCGGGCCTGATGCTCGTGCTCCGCCAGGAGGTCCGGTCGGCCGACGCGCAGGACCTGGCGCTGGCCGTGCATGCCGTGTCCGCCGCGCGGACACTGGACCCGGGGGCCGAACGGGCCACGCCGCCCCTGATCGGACTGACGGTCGACCGGTCGCTGGTGGAGGAGGGGACCGGCGACGGGAAGCGCGCGTGGGACCAGTGGTCAGTGTACCAGCCCGAGCGTCCGTCGCAGCGACTGCGTCTCCTGTTCCCGACCAACCTCACGGACCAGACTCACCGGCTCGGAGACGAACGATGAGCACAATCCGTATTCAAGAACCGGTCCGCTTCCTGAACCGACGCCGTTTCCTCGCCCTCGCGGGCGGCTCGACGGCCGCGGTGCTGGCGGGATGCGTGACGAACCCCGTGACCGGGAAGTCCCAGTTTTCCCTCGTCTCGCAGGACGAGGAAATCAAGATAGACCGGGAGAATTCGCCGCACCAGTTTTCGTCGGACTACGGGGCGATGCAGAATCCCGCGGTCAACCGGTATGTCGAATCCGTCGGGAACGGGCTCGTCGGCGTCAGTCACCGTCCGGCCATGCCGTACTCGTTCCGGGCCGTCAACGCCTCCTACATCAATGCCGGGCGGAAGCATCGCGGCGACGCGGGGAGTCCTCCTGGAACTCGGCGACGAGTCGCAGCTTGCGGGCCTGCTGGGGCACGAGATCGGCCACGTGTGCGCGCGGCACACCGCGCAGCGGATGACCTCCGGCCTGCTAACGCAGTTGGTCGTCGCCGGGGCGGCGATCGCGCTGGAGCAGGGGGATCACAAGCAGACCGCGGCGGTCGTGGCCGGCCTCGGCGGGTTGGGCGCGGGCGTGCTCCTGGCGCACTACAGCCGGTCCGACGAGCGCCAGGCCGACACCCTGGGCATGGAGTACATGGCCAAGGCCGGCTACAACCCGCAGGGCATGGCCGGGCTGATGGAGGTGCTGCTCCGCCAGGAGAAGCACAAGCCTGGCGCCCTGGAGATGATGTTTGCGACGCACCCGATGAGCCAGGAACGCCGCGACACCGCGGTCGAGCGGGCGCGCACGACCCATGCCGACGGCGCAGGATTCCCGGTGCACCGCGAGCGCTACATGGATTCGACCGCGCCGGTCCGGGCGCTGGCCGACACGATCGGCGCCGTGCAGAAGGGCGATGCCGCGATGGGGGCGAAGAACCCGCGGGAGGCGGAGGCCTTCTACAAGACGGCGCTGAAGAAGACGCCGGACGACTACGAGGCGCTGCTCAAGATGTCGAGCTGCCTGCT
>CAYXFW010000756.1:0-1713 GCA_964464305.1 uncultured Verrucomicrobiota bacterium | reverse complement strand
TGCGCCGCCAGGGGTTGCGCGCAGGTCACCGCCGACGAGAATCGGAAGGCCAGAAAGAGAATCTCAATAGGTCTTGAAAATGGTGCGGCCGCAGGCCGTTCCGTCTGGC
This sequence comes from uncultured Verrucomicrobiota bacterium, assembly GCA_964464305.1. Classification (GTDB taxonomy): domain Bacteria; phylum Verrucomicrobiota; class Kiritimatiellia; order PWTM01; family PWTM01; genus VGWF01. The sequence goes on along the minus strand of CAYXFW010000756.1, from coordinate 1,604 downwards.
AGAGCCGTAGTCGATGCAGGTCCGAAGGCCCTGGGTATGAACGCACGCTGCCGAATCGTAAAGGCTCTTCGAGCCATCACTACCTGGACAAAGGTGAGAGGAGAAGCGCCCTAGAATGGTGAAACCCAACCTGACCGCATCCGAAAGGCGTTGCACGTGAGCGCAAGCGAAATCTTCAATCCCTTCGCCTTTGAGGGCCTGACCTATGACGACGTACTGCTGTTGCCCGGCCCGACCGACGTCATCCCCTCCGAAGCGGAGACGAGCACGCGCCTGAGCCGCCGCATCAACATCAACGTCCCGATCCTCTCCGCCGCGATGGACACCGTCACGGAGGCGCCGATGGCGATCGCCCTGGCCCGCCTCGGCGGCATCGGCATCATTCACCGCAACATCTCGATCGAGAACCAGGCCCGCCAAGTGGACCAGGTCAAGCGCTCCGAATCGGGCATGATCTCTGACCCGGTGACGATCGCCCCGGACGCGACACTGCAGGACCTGGACGATCTGTGCGCGCACTACCACGTCTCCGGCCTGCCGGTCGTGGACGAAGACCGAAAGCTGTTGGGCATCATCACCAACCGCGACACCCGTTTCGTCCCGCGCAACGAGTGGCCCACTACCAAAATCGGCGAGAAGATGACCTCCATGCCATTGATCACGGCTCCGGTGGGCACGTCCCGCGACGCCGTGCTGGAGTTGCTGGACAAGCACCGCATCGAGAAGCTGCCGCTAGTGAACGCGAACAATGTCCTGCAGGGCCTCATCACAGTCAAGGACTTCGACAAGGCCGAGGATTACCCGCTAGCCACCAAGGACGACGAGGGTCGTTTACGCGTCGGCGCCGCCGTGGGCTTCTTCGGCGAGGGCTACGACCGTGCCATGGCGCTCGTGGACGCCGGTGTAGACGTTCTGGTCGTGGACACCGCCAACGGCCATAGCCAGGGCGTGCTGGAGATGATCGCACGCCTGAAGAAGGATCCTGCCGCGGCACACGTGGACATCATCGGCGGACAGGCCGCCACCCGTGAGGGCGCCCAGGCGCTCATCGACGCCGGCGCCGATGCGATCAAGGTCGGCGTGGGCCCGGGCTCGATCTGCACCACCCGAATCGTCGCCGGCGTGGGGGTCCCGCAGGTGACCGCGATCTACGAGTGCGCAAAGGCCGCAATCCCCGCAGGCGTCCCGGTCATCGCCGACGGAGGCCTGCAGTACTCGGGCGACATCGGCAAGGCTCTCGTCGCCGGTGCCGACTCCGTCATGCTCGGCTCGCTGCTGGCCGGAACGCAGCAGTCTCCGGGTGACCTGGTTTTCGTCAACGGCCGCCAGTTCAAGACCTACCGCGGCATGGGCTCGCTGGGCGCCATGCAGACGCGCGGGAAAAACACGTCCTACTCCAAGGACCGTTACTTCCAGGCGGATGTCCCGTCAGACGAGAAGCTGATCCCAGAGGGCATCGAGGGTCAGGTGCCCTACCGCGGACCCCTCTCCTCCGTAATCCACCAACTGGTGGGCGGCCTGCGCCAGACCATGTTTTACGTGGGTGGCCACACCGTGCCGGAACTGAAGGCCCGCGGCAAGTTCGTGCGCATCACCCCGGCCGG
>CAYXFW010000755.1:0-1715 GCA_964464305.1 uncultured Verrucomicrobiota bacterium | reverse complement strand
ACGCGGCTTCGGGTAGCGGGCGTCGATCCGGGCCCGGTCCTCGGGCGTCTCAGGTCCTCGCCACACGGGCGCACCGGGAACCTCGACGGACTCGGCGGACGCCTCGGGAATGGACACGACGTCCATTCTGCCCGTGCGGGCCCGAGGATGCGGTAGCGCGGTGGTTCAATACCGAACATGTCCCTGCCAACCCGCGTCGCCGCGGCCGGTGAACCGCTGCGCCTCATGGCCGTCCATGCCCACCCGGACGACGAGTCCAGCAAGGGCGCGGCGACGATGGCGAAGTACGTCGCCGAGGGTGCCCAGGTCCTGGTCGCGACGTGTACGGGTGGGGAGCGCGGGGACGTGCTCAACCCGAAGATGGACCGGCCCGAGGTCTGGGCGGACCTGCCCGCCATCCGTGCCCGGGAGATGGACGCCGCCCGGGGGATCCTCGGCGTCGACCAGGTGTGGCTCGGCTTCGTCGACTCCGGTCTGCCCGAGGGGGACCCGCTGCCGCCGTTGCCGGACGGCTGCTTCGCGGTGCAGAACGTCGAGGAGGCGGCTGCGGGGCTGGTCGCCCACATCCGTCGGTTCCGTCCCCACGTGCTGCTCACGTACGACGAGATGGGCGGCTACCCCCACCCCGACCACATCATGTGCCACAAGATCTCGATGGCCGCGATCCGGTTGGCCGCGGATCCCACCGCGCTGCCCCAGGCGGGCCCTGCGTGGCAGGTGCTCAAGGTCTACTACCACATGGGTGGCCACCGGAACCGGTTCCTGCGGCTGGACCAGCTCATGCACGAGCACGGCCTGCCGCCCGTGTACGCCGAGCGGCTGACGCAGTTCCCGGACGACCACAAGGCCTACCGACTGACCACGTTCATCCCGTGCGCGGAGTACTTCTCGGTGCGCGACGACGCCCTCCGCGCGCACGCGACGCAGATCGACCCGGACGGCCACTGGTTCGCCGTCCCGATGGAGATCCAGAAGAAGGGCTGGCCCACCGAGGACTACCAGCTCGTCCTCAGCACCGTACCGACCGTGATCCCCGAGGACGACCTGTTCTACGGCATCGCCGTGACGGTTCCGGAGCCCGCGCCGGAGTTCTCGATCTAGCCGCGCGCGGCTAGATTGCACCTATGACGCTGCTTGAGATCGACCCCAGTGTGGTCAACGCGGGATGGCTGCCGCTGCTCCTGGTGGCGCTCGTGGGCATCGCGCTGACGGTCATCTACTTCTCGATGCGGCACCACCTGCGCATCGCGAACACGTTCCCGACCGAGGCCGACGTCCGGGCCGAACGCCGCGCCGCCGACACGGCGAGCCCGGTCGACTCCAGCGAGTGATTGTTCATCTTCGGAGTACCTGTGAGCCCGTCTGGCTATCCTGTCGCGAACTGCCGGCGGAGGGATCGTCGCGTTTTTTCCATTACTGGACCCTGAAGGAATCATGCCTGAAAGCGCTGGGCCGCGGCCTTTCGTTTTCCCTGGAGACCGTTGCATTTCGACTGTCGGAAGACACCCCCTGCCGCATTGAATATTCCGGAAATGATTTGCAGAATACCGAAGCTTGGCGGTTTGCCCTGATCGAGCCGGCGGAAGGATATGTCGCTGCCGTCAGCGTTAAGCTCGGGCGGCCGAAGCCGGTGAAGGTGGCGTGCCGCCGCGCCTTGCCTTTTGGGAAAGCGGCGGACCTGGAGTGGAAACCGGCAGGCTGGTCGGAAGGCGTGG
>CAYXFW010000754.1:0-1716 GCA_964464305.1 uncultured Verrucomicrobiota bacterium | reverse complement strand
GTAAGGACCGCCAGGGCCAGGCTGAGGCCGGGCAACAGATGGGAGAGGACGCCCGCACGATCCGGCTCTCCGGGGCGCAGGGCGAAGACAACGAAGCTCATGAGCCAGAAGGTCGCAACGTAGTCCACGTAGGTGCTGGAGGCTTCGAGAATGCCCATCGGAATCGTCGCGACAAAGAGCGCCGAGCAGAGCGCGGCCGTCCGGCCAAGTCCGAACCGCGCGCACAGGAATGCCGAGGCGACCATGCAGCCGATCATCGCGTATCCCTGCACGAAGTTTGCGAACCGGTCCGAGCCGCTCAGCACCTGGAGGTGCATCACGACATATTCCGCACAGGGCCCCAACTGGTTCTGGGACTTGAAGTGAGTCGGATAGAACTTCACGCTCTGGTTCTGAATCCAGTGGAGGACGCGTGGCATGTGGTAATCCATCGAGTCCCAGGTATTCGGAGGCGCGATGAAGGCCACGACGCCGATGGTCACGGCGATGGCCAGAATCGCGGCCAGGAGCAGGCGTTGACCTGGGGAATCGGGCGGGCGTGTCCGCGCCGGTAGCGGGGGGTGCCGCTTCAGCGCCGCGGCAAAGAGCACCGCGGAGACCACGGCGGTCGTCGACCAGAAGACAAGCAGCGACCGGAAGGTGATTCCGTCAACAAGGCTGAGCGTTTCCGTCGCGACGACCAGGAGCGAGCCCCATAGCGTCGAGCCGACCAGGAATGCGTAGGGGGCGGCATCCGGATCGCCGCGGCTCGCGCGCCACCGAAAGACGGTGAGACAGGTCAGCAGCAGGCTGACCAAGGGCAGGAATCCGAGGATCGTCACGGGCGTCCCTCTTCGGAGGCGATTCGCGAGAGGGGCATATGTCCATACCCGGACGGGCGGGGATCAGGTCCGAAAGGCCCGCCCTGTCGCTGTCGTGACGGAGACGGCTCAGGGCAGGCGGATCTTCTGGCCGATCTTGAGCTTCGACGGATTGACGTCGGAGTTGGCTTTCTCCAGGGCGGCGACGGAGATGCCGTACTTCTTGGCGATCTTGCCGAAGTTGTCGCCGGAGGCGATCTCGTGGGTCTTGCCGCTGGGAGCTGCAGCGCCTGCAGCCGACGCATGCTGCGCGCCGGCAACCGGCGCGGCGCCGGCGGGAACTAGACCGGCGACAGCGGGGACCGGCTTCGGCGCGGGCGTCAGCGTGGCGATCTTGCCCGCCATCGCGTTCATGCGCTCGTTGATCGTCGTAAACTGCTGGCCGACCTGGCCGAAAAGGCGTTCGGTCTGGCCGGTGAGATTCCGGAGACTCTGGTCGGCGGTATCCACCTTCCCGCTCTGGACCGCCAGTTCCTGCTTCAGGGCATCCGCCGCCTTGCGGGCGTTGAGTCCTGCGACCAGCGCCACGGCACCGACGACGATGGCCACCGCGGCGAGCGCGATGATGACGAGATTGGCTGCACCCGGCCCGTGGCCCGCGGACTCCGACGCATACGTGTCGCTCATGAATGCTCCCCAGATAGTCTTTCGATCATAGAAACCCTCCGCCCGGATCTCAAGAAAAAACAGACGGGGAGAGGCGGGGAGAACGGACAGGATCACAGGATGGACGGGATGGGGATGAGGCGGGAGCCGCAGCCATGGTCGAGGCCTGGGCTGAATCTGGGTTGCTGGAGGGCTGAGCTATGCGAGGCCGGAAAGCAAGCGCTCCGAAGCGCATCCCCCCGGGCTCGCG
>CAYXFW010000753.1:0-1718 GCA_964464305.1 uncultured Verrucomicrobiota bacterium | reverse complement strand
CCATTCGGGCGGGAAAGGGAGCCGACATCGAGGCGCGGCGGGAGCAGGCGCTGTCAACCAACCGTCGCATTGCCGGCCTGATGGAGAGGATCGCGAGCGATTTCCGGGCCTTCGATCTGGACCGGCCGCTGACCGAGGCTGTGAGAAATGTCCTGAACGCGCTGGATGGGCAGGCGGCGCAGCTCGGCTCGCCGGGCTTCGGCACCGCCGCCGATGCCGCAGCGCAGGTTCGGTCCATGATCGATGCCTTGGGGGGGCCGGCGAAGGCGATTGCCGAGACCGCCCGCCAGGCGTCGCACGTCGAGGAGATTGCCCGCGTCATGGAGATGGCCGCGGAGGTTCGGGATCTCATGAGCCGCCAGGACGAGATCGCGCGCCGCCTTGCGCGCATGAACCTCGAGGCGGGGGATCGGGACGCCTCGTTGATGACCACCCTGGCTCAGCGACAGCGCGGTTTGCTCGACCGGACGCGCCATTTCGCCCCCGAATTGCGTCGCCGCGCCGCGGCCCTGCCGCGGGAATTTGCGCAACTGCGGCAGGGCGCCGAGAACTTCGCGAACGTGTTCGAGCGGCTGGACGTGTCCACCCTGATGGAGGGGGCCGCGGTGGCCGGCGACAACCGCGACGGACGCGAGTTCCACAGGCTGGCCACGCTGGCCGCGGAACGGCTCCGGCAGTTGCAGTCCTCGCAAGGCGGATGTCCGTTCGGGAGCATGTGCGGTGGAACGGGCGAGCCGCGCTTTGAGGTGCCCGACGATCTGAAGGTGACGCTCGCCCAGATGCTGGCCGCGATTCTGCAGCGGCGGGGCGGCGTATCCCAGGGCCCCGGGCCCGGACTGGCGGGCAGCGGTGCGATGGGGGGCGACATCAACGACGGCTATGTCGCCGGAGGGTACTCGCCGCTGAACATCCCGGTGACCGGCCCCGAGCGGGCCGCCTACGCCACGCCCGCGGGCCGGAATGCCTCCGGCGCGGTGGGGCATGGGGCGGGCAGGGGGCGCGGCACGGCCGGTGGCGAGGTGCGTCAGGAGAGTCATTCGGCGGGCGCCGCCACCGACCGGCGCGGCGAACGCCTGCAACTGGAACTGGTGCCCCAGAAGTATCGCGACGCGGTGAAGCGGTACTTCGGCGCCGAGGGAGCGGAACCATGAGAATCAGGGTGTTGGCTGCATGGGCGGCATTGGCCTTCGCCGGTACGCTCGACGCCAAGGAAAGCGCAATTCAGTGTGCCAACCTGATCTACGGCGGGAATCACACCTCGCGCTGTTTCAGCGACGCGTTTCTGACGGCGGTCCAGAAGGACACGGAGATCGCGACCGAACGCCGGTTCAAGAGCGTCAAGCTCGACACGCCGGAGTTGTTCAACCACCCGTTCGTCATGATGACGGGCGAATCGGACTTCCATTTCTCGGCCCGCGAACGCGAGAACATGAAGCGCTACCTGACCAGCGGTGGCTTCCTGCTGGCCTCCGCGGGCTGCTCGAACAAGGAATGGGACCGCGCGTTTCGACGCGAGATGAAGCTGATGTTCGGCGACCAGGGACTCGGGAAGATCCCGATGGACCATCCCGTGTTCCGGACCGTGCATCCGATCGAGCGGCTCAAACTCCACCATCCCGGCGAGGACGCACGTCTCGAGGGACTCGAGCAGAACGGGAAGATGGTGGCGATTTACTCGCCGCATGGGCTCAACAACACGGCCAATACGGAGGGCTGCT
>CAYXFW010000752.1:0-1718 GCA_964464305.1 uncultured Verrucomicrobiota bacterium | reverse complement strand
GAAGCCGCGCCAGAGCGTTTGCCATCCGGGTTCGCCGTCGCCTTTGCGGGCCAGGAAGCCGCCGAGCTTGGCGAGTTCGCGGACGAAGTCGCGAACGGTGATGAGCTTCGCCCGGGGGCGCACGATTCGTAAAAACGAGAGCCAAGCGGCGGGAACCACGTGCGCGGCGGGACGGTCGGGCTCGGCTCGGGCGACGGTTTTGAGTTGCAGCAACCGTACGGCCAACACGCTGAACATGCCGGCCACGGCCTCCAAGGCGGCGGCCGTTTCGTATTGCCGTCCTTCGAGGCGACAACCCGTCTTCAGGCACTTGTGAAATTCCTCGATCGTCCATCGCGCCTCGTACCATTCCAGGACCCGCCAAGCGTCGGCGAACGTGCGAACCGGATGCGACGTATACAGCACCCACCGCACCGGCTGCCGCACGGATTGCGGCGGGTGCAACTCGCGGGCTTCGATCACCGTCTGCGACAGGGGCGTATCGCGTAGACGCCGATAGCGCGGAGCCGTGTAGTCCGGAGCGGGCATCGTTACCTGCGTGACGCGCACGGCCACCCGCGCCGTGCGCGACGGTTGGTCGCGGGCGGCCCGCACTTCGAGATCGTATTCCCCGACTTCCGTTCCGCACGACAGGGCCTGCTCCAACGACAGGCGACCCGAGCGGTGCAGGACGGTGCGATGCAGCGACGAAGCCCGCACGACCCAGTCGCAGCCTCGTCGGCGTAGGCTCAGAAAAACTTCCCAATTGTCCGCGGCGCGGTCCATCACATGCGTATAGCGGACGCCCGGGCTCGCAGCGCCGACCAGCTCAATCAGTCGGCCCCACACCTCCGACTCCCGATTTCGTCGCTTTCGCACGGCCGTGCTTTGGCCGCGGGGAACGGGCCGGCGGTAAAACAATTCCTGTCCGGCCAAGCCGACGATGCGACGATCGTCCGCCTGAACCATCAATGCCGAATGCAATAAGAAGCCCGAGCCGCCGCCGTCGCCGGTCGGCCCCAAGCCCTCCCGCCCGCGACCGAAATCCGTTTCCGTCGTGTCGTCAATCACCAGCACGTGGTCCCGTGCGCTCGCGCGCGTGCGCTGCCAATGCGGATCGGCTAACGCCGTGAACGTCACCTGCGGATGATTGAACAACCGATAGACGGCTTTGCAGTCGGACCAATCGTCCGTCTGATCAGGCGTGGCGGCGGCCGGATTTTGCGCGGCGGAAGTCGCATAGGCCACAGCTCGCGCGGTCCGACGTGCGTCACCGAAGTTACATGCCCCGAACTCCGCTTTCGCCCAACCCTGAGGCGTCAATTCCGTCGGCATAAAATCCCCTCCTCGCGGATCGGACTTAAGCCAACCTCGGCCGCCGACGCGTCCTCCACCCACCGAGGACCGCCTCCACCTCTCTACGCAACCTACCTCCCCTTCGCCCAAACCAACCCCACGCCGGCATCCGTAGAAGTGGGTAACGACAAGGGCTGACGCCCGGGGCTAACAACTGCCGCCGCTCCGCGGCTAAGACGATCGACACCACTGAACGTGCCGTCTCTACGTCGCCGGCGCTTCCGGCATCTTCAAGAATTTGCCGCCGCTTTCGTACCAGCCTAACTGCGTGAAGCGGCACCAGTCGACGTCGAGCAGGAACTCGGCCCGCGAGCGATCGGGCTTCTCCACCGATACGATCACCAGCCGATACGCCAGCGGCTGCGGATGAAAGAAGCTGAGGC
>CAYXFW010000751.1:0-1721 GCA_964464305.1 uncultured Verrucomicrobiota bacterium | reverse complement strand
GCCGCGCCTTCGGCATCGACCTGCGCGTCGCGCGCTCCGGCCCCCTCTTTCTGGAGAAGCTTGCGGGCGTCACCGAGCCCGAGCAGAAGCGGAAGGTCATCGGCCGGACCTTCATCGATGTCTTTGCCGACGAGGCCCGCCGGATCGGCCCCGTGAAGTTTCTCGCCCAGGGCACGCTCTACCCCGATGTGATCGAGAGCGTCCATCCGCGCGGCGGACCGTCTGCGACCATCAAGAGCCATCACAACGTGGGCGGGCTGCCCGCGGACCTCAAGTTCGAACTCATCGAGCCGCTGCGGGAGCTGTTCAAGGACGAGGTCCGCGCGCTCGGCCGCGAGCTGGGCCTGCCGGACTACATCGTCGACCGCCAGCCCTTCCCCGGTCCCGGGCTCGGGGTCCGGATCCTCGGCGAGGTCACCGCGGAGCGGGTGGCCATCCTGCAGCAGGCCGACCTGCGCGTGCAGGAGGAAGTGCGCCAGGTGGTGACGTACCGGGACATCTGGCAGTCGTTCGCCGTGCTGCTGCCCATCCAGACCGTCGGAGTCATGGGCGACGAGCGCACCTACGAGAACGTGGTGGCCGTGCGCGCGGTCTCGAGCATGGACGGCATGACGGCGGACTGGTTCCGCCTTCCCTACGAGACGCTCGACAGCATCGCGCGACGGATCATCAACGAAGTCCGCGGCGTCAACCGCGTCGTCTTCGACATCAGTTCCAAGCCCCCCAGCACCATCGAGTGGGAGTGAGGCGGAGGGGCGAGCGGGCCGCAACGGAATGAACATCGACCGCATACTGCAGGTGCTGAACGACGGCGGGGTGGATTACCTGCTCGTCGGCGGGGTGAATTTCCTCCTGCGCCATCGGCCCGAACTGACGTTCGATCTCGACATCTGGGTCCGCGACGCGCCCGACAACCTGCGGCGATGCGAGACCGCCCTCGCGGTCCTGGACGCCGAGTGGGGCCCCGACGAAGCCGCCTGGGGTCCCGTCGCACGGATGCCAACCGGCTGGCTGGCCGGGCAGTCCGTGTTCTGCATGACGTCGCCCGCCGGCGCCATCGACGTCTTCCGCGCCGTGAAGGGCATGGCAGACTGGGCCTCCTGCGCAGACCGCGCCGTATCCGGGCGTACCGCGGCCGGCATCGCCTATCGCGGACTGTGCGACGCGGACATGCTCGCCTGCCAGCTCGCACTGCCGCCTCCGGAACGCAAGGAAGGGCGGATCGCCGTCCTTCGCGCCGCCCTCGGGGGGCCCGCCGCATCATGAACGACTCCCTCCAGCAGCGCGAAGAGACGAAACGCGAGCGGAAGTGGAACCCCCTGCAACGCTGGCGCACCCTTCAGGCCACGATCGCATGGGCGGAGGCGCAGACCGCCGTCCGCCGCAACACGCCGGCCGCATGTCTCCGCATCGAGCGCCGCCGCCGTACCTCCATTTCATCCACGTTGACCGCACAACCCTGAGGCCGACATGCCCAAGCGAACCGACATTCACAAAATCATGCTGATCGGCTCGGGGCCGATCGTCATCGGCCAGGCCTGCGAGTTTGACTACTCGGGCACCCAGGCATGCAAGGCGCTGCGGGAGGAAGGCTACGAGGTCATCCTCGTCAACAGCAATCCTGCGACGATCATGACGGATCCCGAGGTCGCCGATCGCACGTACATCGTACCGGTGACCGCGGAGGTCGTGGCGAAGATCATCGAAAAGGAGCGTCCCGA
>CAYXFW010000750.1:0-1730 GCA_964464305.1 uncultured Verrucomicrobiota bacterium | reverse complement strand
CACGACCGGAAGGTCTGGATCCTGTGGAAGTACGACCAGATGCACAGGGATGGCGAGTTCGAACTCCACTGCTGGAACCTGGATACCAGGCAATCGCGCTCTCGCGGGCTCGGTGTGGGCACGCTCGGCGACACGCAGACCTGCACGATGCTACGCCCGATGAAAAGCGGGGTCCTTGTGTCCATCGGATGGATCACGAGGGAGGACTGGGAGAAGTAGCCCGCCCGGCCTGCCCCGGGCTGCGGCCGTCGGTCAGTTCATCCGGCGGATCAGCCAGAGTCCGCCGAATTCGGCAACGACCACCGGGATCCACACGATGAGTTCCGGATGCAGGGCCGGATTTTCGGCCATCGACTTGGCGGCCATGACGAAAAAGTAGAAAAGGAAGATCACGATGAGGCTGACCAGAACGCCCAGGGAGGACTCCCGCCGCCGCGAACGCATGCCGAGCGGGATGCCGATGAGCGTCATGGCGAAGCACGACATCGACATCGCCATCCGGCTGTGCGCCTCGATCAGGTGCTTCATCCGCTCGCGGTAGACCTCCGCGGGCGGAAGTCCTGCGAATTGGACCTCGGGATCCACGATCCCCGCCACCAGTTCGTCCAGGGTCATGTCGCCGGCCTTCTTGCGCTGTTGGCCGGCCTTCTTCTGCATCTTCGTGATATCGATCCGGTGCGGATAGGATTCGGCGACCATGATCTGCGCCTTCGACGGGTTGCGGGGATCCTTCCGGTCCGGCTGCTCCATGCGGACATCGCGCAGGTCGACCAACAGTTCCCGGCCGTCCGGCGACACGCCGACCGTCCCGGTCCGCGCCCGGATGCTCGACCGCATCATCTGGTCGTCGTGCTGGTAGATGACGATCTCGGATAGATTCGTCCCTCGTTTTCCGCCGATGTAGATCATGAGGCCCGGAAATTCCCGGATCCACCTCCCCTGCTCGATCAGCAGCAGCGGATCCGATCCCGTGGATCCCGCGAGCACCTCGCGCTGGGCCGTCCGGCTCCTCGGCGACACCCAGTTGCTGACATAGGCCGAGAGGGCCGCGATGGCGATCGAGGCGACGATCACCGGCGCCACGATCTGCCACAGGCTCATCCCGCAGGCTTTCATCGCCGAGATCTCGCCATCCAGGGACAGCCGCGTGACCAGCAGAAGCGTCGCCGTCATCACGCTCATGGGAATGGCGTACTGCAGGATGAACGGAAAACTCAGGAGAAAGTACCGCCCCAGCGCCGCCGCCGGCACGCCGCGGGCCACCAGGTCGATCACGCGGATCATCGACCCGATGCCCATGACGAACGCAAAGACCGCCACCGACACGCCGAAGACCAGGAGGAACCCCGCCGCGACATATCGGTTCAGAATGCTCACAGCGCCGCGCCTCAGCCGCCGCGCCGGCGGGCGGCGGCATCGACGGTGTTGTGCATCAGCATGGCGATCGTCATCGGCCCCACGCCGCCGGGCACGGGCGTGATGGCGGATACCTTGGGGAGCAGGGCCTCGAAATCGGCATCGCCGACCAGCCGGAAGCCCGACTTCTTCGACGGGTCGGCCACGCGGTTGACGCCAACGTCGATCACGACCGCGCCCTCGCGGACCATGTCCGCCGTCAGCGTCGACGGCCGCCCGGCAGCCGCCACGACGATGTCCGCCGACCGGGTGTGACGCGCCGTATCGCGCGTGCGGGTATGGCACATCGTCACGGTGGCATTGCCCAGTTTGTT
>CAYXFW010000749.1:0-1732 GCA_964464305.1 uncultured Verrucomicrobiota bacterium | reverse complement strand
ATCGCCCTCGTGGTAGGAGCCGCCGGAGGAAACCAGCAGCACCACGCGCCGCACCTTGTGCAGCGGGCGGACCTCGATGCCGCCGCCCTCCGCGAGACCGAATTCGAAGGTCTTGCCGGGGGTGAGGACCTGGTCGAACCACGCCTTCATGATTGCGGGCGGGCCGAAGTTCCACATCGCCATCGTCAGCACCAGCACGTCGGCCTCGTTGAACATCGCCGAATGCCGGGTCGCGTACTCGGACGCCTTGACCTCGTCCTTCGTGGGCTTGTAGGTCGGGTCCAGCGCCGGCTGCCAGAGGCCGCGGAAGGCTGCATAGGACAGGAACGGCGGCGGATCCTGGTACAGATCCACGTTGTTGATCTCGATGTCTGCGTTCTTCTCGATCAACCTCGAGATGAAGGCGATGGAGAGCTGCTTGCTGACGGACTGGTCCGCCGGCTTCGGGTTCGCGCAGATGTGCAATACGTTCATCCAGTCCCTCAGGGTTCTCTTTTTTCCAGCCTTCGACTCGCCTCGGTCATCTTACATCAACAAACCTTCCACCCCGGCCGGGCCGCTGTGGCCCCCGGGCTGGAGCTTCGCCATATAGCTCTCGAGATCCCGATGGTACTCGGAATCTTTGCCCGCCATTGTAAGCTGCTTATGCAGCAAGGCAAGCCCCATGCTTCCGGATTCCGCCTGATCGGCCTGCTGGAAGCGCTTCGCAGGGTCCGGATCGATCAGTTTCAGCAGAACCGCGACGAAGTCCTTGTTGCGCCGCACGTGCGACGGAAGCATGTCGGGCAAACGCTTGGGCAACTCCATCTTGAACTGAAGCAGCTGCGCCTCGTTCATACGGCTGTAATCTACAAGCGCTTCCCCACGAAGCATTTCAAGTCCTACCAGGCCGAGGCTGTAGATGTCGGACGCGACGAGATACCGCTCGCGGCGGTGCATTTCCGGGGCCATGTAGAGGGGGCTCCCGAGGAGCATCGTGATCTTCTCGTCGACGAGGGTCGCACGGCCATAGTCGACGAGTTTGATGTTGCCCATGGCATCGCACATGATGTTGGCGGGCTTGATGTCGCAATGGACGAACCCCGCGTCGTGCAGCGCTTCGATGCCGCGGAGGGCGGCGCGCATGATGTAGAGGGCGACGCCCGGCTGGATGCGGACCTTGCCTTCCTCGAACCGGAAGACCACATCGGCAAAGCGGGCCCACTCCTCGGGCGTCGAGCGGGCCCGGACCTTGTCGAAATGGTGTCCGAAGATCAATTGCTGCAGGTCGAGACCGTCGATTGCCTCCATCTGCACGTAGCCGATGCCGTTTTCCTCATCGTAGACGTCGCGGCCGACGAGGTTCGGGGCGTGGACCGACTGGAGCTTGGAGATCTGGGCGGCGATCCGGCCCATGTCCGTCCAGTAGCGGCGGGCGGTTCCGTAGATCGACGGATCGAACATCTTGATCGCATGGCGCGTCAGGCATCCCCGCGCCCCGTGCCGCATGCCGAGGAACACGATGCCCTGGCGGCCGCGCCCAAGTTCGCGGACGAATCTGTAAGCAACTGGATAGTAAATAGTTCCGGCGTTGATGATGGCGCGGTAGTTCTCGATCAACTGCTCCATGCCGCGACCCTGGGTGCGGGCGGTGACCTCCCCGCCGGGTTGCGCCTCGGGCTCGGCCGCAATCGTGTCGAGCAGCGTCCGGGCCCGCGCGGCCGATCCCGGACCGGATGTCCAAACTTGTTTC
>CAYXFW010000748.1:0-1732 GCA_964464305.1 uncultured Verrucomicrobiota bacterium | reverse complement strand
ACGCGTGGCGCAGGCCATGGCGGCACGACCGGGTAGGAGGGTCAACGTCGCGTCGTGGTGCGATTGCAGGGCAACGACGCGGGCCGCCGGGTCGACGCGGAAGAAGTCCGGCGGATTGTCGAACGCCTGCAGCACGGCGATGCCATCGCCGAATTCCGCCGCCACGTGGCTGGAGGCGAGGTTGTGGCCGCCGAAGGACTGCTGGAAGGGCTTGGGGTCGGTGACGCAGAAGCCGTGGCCGAAAAAGACGCGGGGGGCGGACCGGTCCCACGGGCCGACGCGGAATCGCGTGATCCGCCGCGGGCACTCGGCGGCGATGTGCAAGGCAGGGCCCTCGGCGCGCAGCGTGATCGTCAGGTCGAACGGCGCGCCGTCCCGGGTGTAGGAATGGACCGTCTTCACCCGGCCGCGCGACGCGCGCGTGGCCACGTCGAGGAACGCGAAGGGGGAGGGGAACCGGCCCACGGGCGCGTTCTCCACGTCGATTTCGAATCCACGGAACGCCGCCGTGCCGCCGCCTTCGACCGCGAACGCCACGAGGGCGTCCAGAAGCCCCTGCGGACCGGGTTCGACAACGACGGCAGTCCGGCCCGCGGCATCCGAGGGGCCGAGGATGAATGTGGTACGCCCGTCGGGTGCGGTCGCGCCAGACAGGAGCGCGAGGGCCTTCCGGACGACGGACTCCGTCGTCTGCAGGGTCGGCGGGTCGAGTCGCCGCGCGGCCGGCCCGCCGCGCCCCGAGACCAGGACCGGCTCGGCCCACCACGAGTGATCGAAGGCGGTGTTGCGTTTCGGGCCGGGATCGCTTTCGAGGCGCAGCAGGACCCGCCGTCCGGCGTAGGCGCCCAGATCGACACGACCCTCCTTCCAGCGGCGCGCATCCGTGAAGTCCTCGTGGAGCGTCTTCCGGTCTTGCGGGGTGGAGGCGTCGGCGACGGACACCCGGTAGAGGATCCCATCGCTCCGTTGCTTATCCGTCTCGCCCGCATGATGGAGGGCGGTGGCGAACGTCAGGGTCAACGGGGTGGCGGATGGGAGGTCGACCGTCCAATCGACCCAGCACCGTCCGGCGCCGCCGTGGTACGGAACGTGCATGCCCATCGCCTCGCGGCTTCCCCCGCAGTCCGCGGCGCCGATGGAGAGCCCGGTGTGGGACCGCTCGTCGCTGCCTGTCCATCCGGCCGGCATTTCCGCCGGCGGTCCGCCCTTGTCCTGAACCCAGCCGAAGCGGTGGGCCCGGCTCAGCCACAGCGGGAGGGCGGAGTCCGCCTGGAGTCGAAGGACCTCTGGAGCGCCCGCCCGGGGGATCCGCGTCGCCGGGGGTCGCCGGACCTCGAAAATCCGCACCGCATGAAGGGGTTCCGTCCGGCCTCCGTCCCGCACGAGATACGCATGCACGGGATACAACGCATCGAAAACGAAGGGCCCGCTGGCGATGCGGAAGGTCAGGCCGGTCGCCGCTCCGGACGCGAGGGCAACCGGGGCCGAGGATGGTCCGTGGGCCTTCCAATCGTCCGCGAAGCCGCGCAGCGACACGGTGCCGCGGAACCCGGTCGTGCAGCCGTTGCTGACCGTCAGGACCACGTCCGAGGGCGAGGCCGGATCGGTGACCGGCGCCAGTTCGCCGATGGCGAGGCGCATGCCGCCCTCCGTCACATCGTACCCGGACCATGCAAGGGCGAGCGCGCCCGCCGCCACCCGGGCCGCGGTCTCACGCGCGCTCGCACGCTCG
>CAYXFW010000747.1:0-1733 GCA_964464305.1 uncultured Verrucomicrobiota bacterium | reverse complement strand
TGGGGCGTCCATCCCGTGCGACTCAACCGCCGTCCAGAACCTCGCACAGCTTCTGAGCGAGTTCGTTGCGCGTAAAAGGTTTGGCGATGAACGCCATATTCCGGTCGAACAGGCCGTGCTGGGCGATCACATCCGCCGGGTAGCCGGACATGAACAGCACCTTCACATTCGGGTCGATCCCGCAGACGCGCCGGGCCAGTTGCCCGCCGTCCATCCCCGGCATGATGACATCGGTGAGCAAAACGCGGATGGGCTTCGCATGCCCCCCGGCGATCTCCACCGCATTGACCGGCGATTCCGCCGCCACGACATCATAGCCCATCGCGGCAAGAAACAGCCCGCACATGGCGCGCATGGGTTCCTCGTCTTCCACCAACAGGATGGTCTCGCCGTGCCCCCGGGGCGCCTTGGCGACGACGGCGCCTTCGACATCCGCGATCCCGTCCGCAAGATGGATCCTGAACGTCGAACCCTTGCCCGGCTCGCTGCAGACACTGATGAAACTGTTGTTCTGCTTGACGATCCCGGTCTCGGCATCGAGAAACAAAATCCTGTCCTTCGCCGTCTTGATGAGCCGCCGGTATCGCAACTCCGAAGCGTCCATGGCCTCCTCCGTCGCCCGATGCACGTTGGGATCGTGGTTTGTCATGCCTGCGCTCCCGGTGCTGTCCGGCGGTCTCCTTGCCGCCCGCGCTCGTGGAGACGCGACTCCGTCAGCCGAAGGCAAGACCTGCGGCAAGGACCGCCAGCAGCCCCATGCCCCACATCGCCCATCTCCCGATCATGGCGTCTTCCTTCCACAGCGTCCGCCTACAGCGCGCTAGTTGATCTTGATGCCCCGGATACTGTCGATGATGCCGAACGACTGCAGCAACCAGATGACGAGAATGGCCACGACAACCACGTTGAGGATGGTCTTCACCGGCTTGGCCATCGGGATGTAGGTGTTGATCGCCCACAGCGCGACGCCAACCACCACCAGAACGATTATGACGGTTACGAGTGGCATACGGCCTCCTGCGGTTTGTGCTGTTCACGGCGTTTCATCGTCGGAAACGGTACGCGGCGGAAGGGTGCCCCGCCATGGGGAGAAACCCTACCGCTTACCGCCTGCGATGGAGCGTGAACCCGCGGGGCGGACCATGGCGAACACCCGCTTTCCAAGTGCATGAATGCCGCAGAACGCAGCGTCGCAGGCGAGACGCAGCACTCTCAGAACCCGGAGCGCCCGCTCAGGCCAGGCCCCGGAAGCACGAAGGTAATCCGTCCAGTCCAGGAGGACGTCCGCACGGCACCCCACGCCCCGCGCCAGGCGTTGGGTCCATCGATGGTCCGCTGCCTTCCATCTCCCCGCTCTGTACCCGCCAAAGAGAAGCTGCCCGTCCCCTGCAATGCCGAACCAGCGAGTCGCCACCGCCCGGGCGCGTCTCACCAGTTCGCCGGCGCCATGCGCCTCCGCCAGCCGGCCCAGATCCTTCTCGCCGCCGTTCTGCAACGCGGTTTCAATCGTCAACGCAAGGTCCAGCCACGGCCATACGGGCCCGTGGCGCAACAGACGGTCTTGAAGATCCTGCTCGTCGACACATGTCCGCAGGCGGGATTCCTTTTCGGCATGCAGCGCGGCAAGGAGCACGTTGGCCGCTTCATGGTCTGGATCGAGAAATACGTCCGCGCTCACGCGGGGACTCGTCGTGTAGGGATGGTCGATCGCCCAATGCACGTCGATGGGCACG
>CAYXFW010000746.1:299-1740 GCA_964464305.1 uncultured Verrucomicrobiota bacterium | reverse complement strand
GATTGCCTGCCGGTCCGCGGGGACGACATTGCCTTCCGGGTGACGTGGAAACGTGGAGGACTGAAGGATCTTGCGGGCCAGCCCGTTCGCTTGCGCTTTGTCCTTGAGAACGCCGACCTCTTTGCGATGAAGTTCCACGCATAGTCCGGTGCATCGTGCGGGATCAGGGCTGCACGGCGACCGACACGGCGCGGTCGTTGGGCTGGGAAGGCCCGGGGGTGCTGCGGCCCCGGTCCATGTACGACTGCAGGAGCCGGGTCATCCGTTCGACGATGTCGGGGTGTTCTGGCGCCACGTTCTTCGCCTCGGCGACATCCGCTTCCAGATCGAAGAGTTGCAGGGGGGGCAGGGCCTTGGCGGCGGGGCTTCCGGGGCGGGGCGCGCTCCAGCCGCCGGAGTCCCGGCAGAGGGCCAGCTTCCATTGTCCCTGACGGATGGAGAACGACCCGTTGATGGAGTGGTGAACCGTCGCTTCCCGGAACGGGCCGTTCGTGGCGCCGCGCAGGCAGGGCATGAGGCTGACGCTGTCCTCGCCGGCGTCATCGGGCAACTTCATTCCGGTGAGGTCGGCCGCTGTGGCCAGGATATCCGTCAGACACACCGTGCGATCGCAGCGGGTGCCGGGCTTCACGATCCCGGGCCAGCGGACGAGGAAAGGGACACGGTGTCCGCCGTCGAAGATATCGGCTTTCAGTCCGCGAAAGACATGGCTTGGGTTGTGTCCCTTGGCCAGCAACTCCGGGACGTTGGCCTGCGGGGAGCAGCCGTTGTCGCTGGTGAAGACGACGAGGGTCTTGTCCGCGATCCCGGCCTCATCGAGCGCACGGAGCACGTCGCCGACGGCGGCATCGGTCTGCATGACAAAATCGCCGTAGGCGTTCAGACCCGACTTGTCCCTGAACTCAGGCGTGGGAACGATGGGCGTGTGGGGCGAGTTGAGGGGCATGTAGACGAAGAAGGGGCCGCCGGCCTTTGCGCGATCGCGGATGTGGGCGACGGTTCGGTGCGTGACCTTCGGAAGGACGTCTTCCGCCTCGAAGTCCGGCGCGGCGGGCCCTTCGCGAATCCACTTCTTCCGCGCGGTGGGCAGGGAGGCGGCGCGGTCGTTCTCGAGGAACACGAACGGCGGCATGTCCAGCGAGGCGCTGATGCCGAAGAACGTATCGAAGCCCGCGGCCGTCGGCCCATGACGGAATGGCGCAGCGAAATCGACGGAGGCCGGATCGATCTTCGGATCGATGCCATCTCCGGGGTCGGCGCCATCGCGGACGGTCCAGTCCATACCCAGGTGCCATTTTCCGAAACATGCGGTGTGATAGCCGCGCGATTTCAGAAGCGAGGCGACCGTCATGCGCCCCGGGGCGATCAGGTGCGGCGAGTAGCCTCCGAGCACGCCCTGGGCGAGGCGGGTACGCCATGCGTAGCGTCCGGTGAGGATTCC
>CAYXFW010000746.1:0-289 GCA_964464305.1 uncultured Verrucomicrobiota bacterium | reverse complement strand
GCACACCGAAGACCCGGAATGCGCGTCGGTGAAGATCATGCCCTGTCCGGCAAGGCGGTCGAGGTTGGGGGTTCGGATCTTTGCGTCCGGGTTGAATGCGCCCACGTCGCCATAGCCAAGGTCGTCGGCGAGGATGACGACAAGGTTCGGCAGAGCGCCCGCCGGCGAGCGCGGTGGCGCGGCCGCCGCGAGATGCGCCGCCCACACAACCCCTGCCATCAGGATCCTCGGGTTCATCGAATGGCCCTCGCGTCACAGCCTACGTGACTGCGGACGCGGTTCCAATCCC
>CAYXFW010000745.1:0-1744 GCA_964464305.1 uncultured Verrucomicrobiota bacterium | reverse complement strand
CGAACGACGGTTTTTCCCCGGCCTTAAACATACCTTCTATCAGGCGCATGCGTGCGGCGGCGGCCGCGCTGCTCAGCGTGTTGCGGTTGAGCAATTCGTTAGCGATCAGCGGGGCCTTGAAATAGAGCCGATCGCACACCAGCGAGAGCAGCGCCGATGCGCGACCGTTCGCCGGAACGCTCACTTGCTTCCCTTCGAGGTACCATCGAGTATCGATAACGGCCTGCCCCTGCAGTCCGATCATCTGCCCTACCTTGGCCGACAACGTGCGCCGTGCCGACGCAAGCTGGCGATTGACCTCCGCGAGCGCGTACACGTCGTCGGCCAGCTCCGGAACATTATCGGCCACCCATTTCCAAAGTATCAGCTCCCTCAACTCCACTCCGAGCGACCGGAGCGGCTTGGGGACGCCGACTATCACGTCGGGGCGCGAGGAGAACGCTTCGGACGAGCAAGCGGCCAGAGCGACCTCCCGGTCCGCATCCGTGTCGGGCAGCGCTATGATCAGCAGTCCGTCGGCTTCCGACCGCTTCTCGGCTGCCTCCGCGAGCTGCTCCGGGCGTGCGTAGCGGACCTCGAAATACCGCATGGTCCCGCTTTCAACGTAGTGCCGGCGCGCCAGCACCGGTTCCGTCTCGAGAAAGGGCACGAGATGTTCCGAGACGCCTTCGAAGACGGCCACCGCACGCCCGGCGTTCTGGAACGCCGCTTCGAGATTCACGCTCGAATGAGGCCAGAGCCGGTATCCGCCCGAACGACCGCGCCGGAACAGCAGCCTGCGGCTCGCCAGTTCCTTCAAGGCCCCCTGAACGTCGCGTTCGGTATTCGGCGTCGAGCAGATTGAGTATGCCGACGACTTTGAGCGCCCTTTCCGCCAGAAACGGAAGATCGCTCGCGCGGTCGATCGTCTCCGTGATCCGCAACCAGTGGTTCCGGTAGCTGGCGCCGGCGAGCTTGTGTCCGAACATTGCACGGACGTAGTCGTAAAACTCCGCCAAGTCGTACCAGACGGCGGCATCCACCCCGCGTGAAGAAAACGCCTGCAGCGCGAACGGCTCGCTCGACAGGAGGAAACTGAACAAGGAGCGCTCGTGCTGCCCGAAACGAGCGAAGAACCTCATCACCACCGGCAGAACCGTGGGGTGAAGAGGATACGTCCCGCCCGAACCGAACGGCTCCATGTTCTTCTTCGATGTCCCGAACCATCCCGTGGAGGCGGAGACCGAAGCTATCTTCTTGGCGGCGGACGAGATCGCCGCTGGCATGCGACGAAGATTGACGTTGAGCGCGCCGGACGCCAACGCCGCGCTGTGGACCAGAGGCTGGTCGAAGACGATCTCGTCGAACCGACCCGCAACCTTGTCCCACTCGTTTCGCACCGCTGACGGGAGCCTCTCCGCATAGGCGTGAAAGCCCTGGTGTAGCAGTCCGAGCAGAATAAACGGGCGATCGCCGCTGCGCGCTGCCAACTCGGCCAGACGCTGGAGGACGAACACGTCCTCCAGTTCCGGCTTCTGTGCCGCGTGCTCGAGGTTCTTTCCCATCTCGTCGATGATGAGGATGAGGCCTTGCCCGTCGGCATGTTTGGAGCGACGTAGCGCTTCGATCAAGCGCTCTAACTCCTTGAGGTCGGACGTCGTCGCGACGCGGTCCGCATCTTCGATCAGGTCTAGCACTACCCGGGAGACCCGGCCCGGCCGCGACCGCCGGTGGGCACCATGGACGTCCCCGGTCTGGAGACCAC
>CAYXFW010000744.1:0-1748 GCA_964464305.1 uncultured Verrucomicrobiota bacterium | reverse complement strand
CGCCGCGTAGAGCGTGGAGAGCGAAACGCATTCGCCCGCCCCGGACGCGTAGCCTTCCTTGAAGCGGAACGCGTCCATCGCCTCGACGGTCTCGGTCTTCCAGTACGGAATGACCTCCCGTCCGTACTTGTCCAGACCGAAGTGCCGCCGGATGTCCATGTCGAAGTAGTACTTGTCCCCCTCGTAGCCGAAGAGGGCGTTGCTGCGCGAGAGGGTCGCCTCGTCCATGTACGGCCGGAAGCGCGCGAGTTCCCGCTCCTGAGTGGTCAGGCCCCAAGTGTCGAGGTCGAGGTTGAACTCGTAGTGGTCCATGACAAACTGCTTCAGCCGCAGAATCCGGCGGTAGGGCGTCATCCGGTCGATGCGGGCGAACCACGGGTCCGTCCGCCACGCCCAGATCACCGGCGACATGAGGTTGGCCAGGACCAGCGCGTAGAGCAGTTCCGGGAAGATGAAGATCTCCATGTCCGAAAGCGTGCTGGCGGAGGAGTACTTCTCCATCTGCCCGTCTGGAATTGCGGGATACGCCCGGCTCATATCGTCCGTCCCTTCCCGGGCCGCCGTGCGGCGCCGGGAAAGACCATACCTTCCCCCGCGCCCCGCTTCAACGTCCGACCCCGCCTTTCGGCTTGAATCCCGCCCCGGCCGTGCCGTATTCTCTCGCTCCCTTGACGCCCAGAAAACCATAACCGGAGGAGCACGCATATGTCCGAGATCGTGGATATCTTTGCACGCGAAATCATCGATTCCCGCGGGAATCCGACCGTCGAGGTCGAAGTCACGCTGGGCGACGGCACCAACGGCCGCGCGGCCGTGCCCTCGGGCGCGTCGACCGGCGAGAACGAGGCGATCGAGCTGCGTGACGGCGACAAGCGGCGCTTCCTCGGCAAGGGCGTGCTCAAGGCCGTGAAGAACGTCAACGAGGTCATCGCGCCCAAGCTGCTCGGCTACGATGCGCTCGACCAGACCGGCCTGGACCAGCTCATGATCGAGCTCGACGGGACCGAAACAAAGTCCAAGCTCGGCGCCAACGCGATCCTGGGCGTCTCCCTGGCCAACGCTCACGCGGCCGCCGCGATGCTCGGCATCCCGCTGTTCCGCCACATCGGCGGCACCAACGCGAAGGTCCTGCCGGTGCCCATGATGAACGTGATGAACGGCGGCGCCCATTCCGACGCGCCGGTGGATGTGCAGGAATTCATGATCATGCCCAAGGGCGCGAAGTCCTTCGCCGAGGGCCTGCGCATGGGCGCCGAGGTCTTCCACGCGCTCAAGAGCGTGCTGAAGAAGCAGGGACTCAGCACGGCGGTGGGCGACGAGGGCGGCTTCGCCCCGAACGTGGCCAGCAACGTGGCGGCGCTGGATGCCATCATGGATGCCGTCGGCGTCGCGGGCTACAAGGCGGGCAAGGACATCTTCATCTGCCTCGACCCGGCCGCCAGCGAGTTCTTCGACACGAAGAAGAAGAAATACGTCTTCAAGAAGAGCGACAAGTCCGAGAAGACGCCCGAGCAGATGGTCGATTTCTGGGCCGGCTGGGTCAAGAATTACCCGATCGTCAGCATCGAGGACGGCATGGCCGAGAGCGACTGGGACGGCTGGAAGCTGATGACCGACCGGCTCGGCGGCAAGATCCAGCTCGTCGGCGACGACCTGTTCGTCACGAACACGAAGTTCCTCAAGAAGGGGATCGACCTGGGCGTGGCCAACTCGATCCTGGTGAAGGTGAACCAGATCGGGACGCTCAC
>CAYXFW010000743.1:0-1749 GCA_964464305.1 uncultured Verrucomicrobiota bacterium | reverse complement strand
AGCGCTATTCGCGCGTCCGCGCGGGCAGCGGACTGACGGGCGCGGAGGCGGCCGGGCGCATGCTGCGATCGCAGGGCATCGGCGATGTGCGGATCGAGCGAAGCCACGGTTTTCTCAGCGACCACTTCGATCCGTCGACCAACACGCTCCGGCTCTCCGCGGGCGTCTTCGACTCCCCGTCGCTCTCCGCCATCGGCATCGCGTGCCACGAGGCGGGCCACGCCCTGCAAAAGGCTTCCGGCTACGCGCCTCTCGGACTGCGAAGTTCGCTGGTGCCGGTGACGCAGATTGGCAGCTATCTCGCGTTTCCCATCATCCTCGGCGGCTTCATGCTCAGGCGTCCGGGCCTCGTCCAGCTCGGCATCCTGCTCTTCGCCGTCGTGGTCGTTTTCACGCTGATCACGCTGCCGGTGGAATGGAATGCGACCGCGCGGGCCAAGCGCCTGATGGTGTCGTCGGGCATCGTGACGCCGCAGGAGCAGCCGCACGCGGCCTCGGTGCTCAACGCCGCGTTCCTGACCTACGTCGCGGCCGCGGTGTCGTCGGTCCTCACCCTGCTCTACTACCTGGGCCTGGGCCGCCGTAGCGACGGATGACGGCGTCGGATCACGAGAACATCAGCGGAAACAGGTAGGCGATCCACGTGACCCCGTAGATCACCACCCCGGCAAGTTGGACGATCCCGATGGCCGTCTGCACGAGAATGCCCGCGGCCGGCGACCGGACAAGCCGGTCGACCGCCGCCACCAGGCCGGACCCGGCCAGAAAGGCCGCGATCCACACCCAGCCCGGCAAGGACAGGAAATCCGCCAGGGACTTCGACAGCGGCGCCTCGATCACATCGACCAGGCGGCGGAGGAGAAAATTGCCCCCGCCGATGAACCCGAAGAGAACCGCAAACCCGATCACGTTGCACAGGGCCAGGAAGCGGACCACCGCGCGCGATGCGCGCGATCCGCCCTGCGCGGGCGCGCCGGCCCCGACCGCGCCCGAACTGGCGGCGGGCGGGTTCACCGGACGGCTCCTTTCGGCTTCGCTTGGGCGGAGGCGCGGTCGGGCAGCGCCAGGCTGAAGGCCAGACCGAGCCCGAAGGTCAGGATCGCGCTGAACGGGAACAGATAGATCTCGTGGCACGCCCCGGCCCGCTGCAGTCCGATCGCCGTGCCGATGGAGACCGTGGCCGCCGGAAGCCAGCCGTCGAACCGGGCGCGCCGCGTCAGCATGCCGAGCGCAAAGAGCGCAAGCACCGGGGCGCTGAAGAAACCCGTGTAGGCGAAGAACGCCTTCACCATGCCCCCGATGTGGGTTACGAAGAAGGCTGCCCCGGTCGCCGCGGCCCCGAGCGCGAGGGTCAGGATTCTGTCGCAGGGCACCGGCATCGGTCAGGGCCGCACCGCGCACCGGGGCCACGAAGTCCGAGACGATCACCGTCGCAATCGAATTGATGCCCGAGTCCATGCTCGACATCGCCGCGGCGAACACGGCGGATACGATCAGTCCGCCAACCACGGGCGGAAGCTCGTGGATCGCGAAGTGCGGCAGCAGCGCGTCGGGCGGAAGGTTCGGCGCCGGATGCCCCGTGCCCGCCGCATGGAAGGCGGAGAGCCCCAGGCCTACGAACAAGAGCAGCGCCACCATTCCCACATCCGTCAGCGCGTTGAACGCGATCGCCCGCGTGACCCCGCGGGACGTCCGGACCGCCAGCAGGCGTTGCACCGTCACCTGGTCGATGCCGTAGTCGTGCATCAG
>CAYXFW010000742.1:0-1749 GCA_964464305.1 uncultured Verrucomicrobiota bacterium | reverse complement strand
GGCAAGTCCGGCCGTACGCATCGCGATCGTCGAGACCAATGCGGTCAGCGGGCTCATCGCGGGAACCAGCAGCGCCACCCACGACGGTTGAAGCGGCGCGGAAGCCAGACCCAGCGCCACGGCGAGAACGATCCATCGCACATCGAACCGCGGTCCTCGCCGGATGGGCGCGGACGGTGGCTGGGCGGCTTCCGTCACGCGGATCCTTTGCGTCAGCCCAGGTAGGCGCCCTGCTCCCGCAGCAGGGTCTGAAGAGCCGCGATGTCCACGTTCCGCGGCTCGCAGCGGTTCTTGACGCATAGCGCCGCCGCGGCGCCCGCCGCGTGGCCGGTGAGGATGCAGCACGCGATGAGACGCATGCTCTCGATCAGCTTTCCGTCGACGCAAATGCACCGGCCCGCCGCCAGGAGGCCCTCCACCTTCTTGGGAACCAGCGTCCCGTACGGAATGGGCCACTCAGGCCCCTTCCCGCTGTCGCCGCCGCCGACGCCGATGGTGTCCGGGAACTTGCGGCTCGCGCGCGTGTCCTCGCGGGTCAGCATCTGCATGCCGGCCAGGATGCGGGTCGTGCGGACCCCGAGCTGGGGCGCCGTGTCGAGAAGATACAGGTGCTCGCCGCCCGGCGCCGCGCGCAGCTTCTGCACGCGCTGCCAGACGGACCGGCGGTGCTCCATCTCGAGGCGGGTGAGTTCCTTCACATCCAACGCATCCGTGCTCGGCCCGCGCAGATTGACCCAACTGACCGAGGACAGCGGGGTCGCGCCGCCGAGGGACTTGAACCCGGCCGCCGCAAGCGCCGCGCGGTCGGCGCGGTCGACGTTGCCGAGACGGTGGACCAGCCCGATGGCGTGGAGACGCTGCTCGTGCTCCGCGCCCGCGGCTGCGAAAATGTCGCCGTCGCCGGTCGCGTCGACCATCACCTTCCCGAGGATCGCCTGACGGCCCGCCTTGCCCTCGACCACGACGCCGCACGGACGGCCCTTCTCGACCACGACCTCGACGGCCCAGCTGTGGAGCAGTACCTGGACGCCGGCCTCCGCGATCATCTCATCCATCACAAACTTCGTCGCCTCGGGATCGACCGTCGGATTGAAGCGTCCCTCGACCTGCCCGACGATACCGCCGGGAACCCGGGCTAGGCGCTCGAGCAGTTCATCGCCGATCCCGCGAAGCGTCTTCTTGAGCTTTCCGTCCACCTGCGCGTGCGTGCCCATGACCAGCAGAACCATGCCGCCGGTCCACTGTCCCCCGAAGAATCCGTACCGCTCGACAATCGTGGTCTTGGCGCCCGCCCGCGCCGCCGCCACCGCCGCCGCGAACCCCGCGGCTCCGCCGCCGACGATGAGCACGTCGGTCTCGTGAAGAATGGGAAGCGCGCGCTCCGGCTGCGTCACACGCCCGCCCGCAAGCACGGCGGGATGCGTGGAGATCTCCCGCCTGGGCATCAACTGCAGCTCGGGCACCCCCTTCGGGGCGCCTGCGGCCGTCTTGACCGGCTCCTCCGCGACCACCCGGCGGGCAAACGTCGCGCCGAAGCCGGCCGCCGCCTTCGCCTGCATCATCTGCCGCCTGGACCACCGCATGCCGTTGCTCATTGCACATCCTCCCCCGAATGGACGCATCCTAGCCCGCCCCCCGCCCCCGCCGCAAGGTCGGTCCGGACCGGCGCATTCTTTCCGGATGCGCCCGTCCCAGCGGGAGCCGGATCGCGTCCGATGGATTCGGATTGGTGTGCTTGCGCCGCCGTGA
>CAYXFW010000741.1:0-1750 GCA_964464305.1 uncultured Verrucomicrobiota bacterium | reverse complement strand
GACGCCGACGAATGGCTCTACCTCGCCGGCAACGGACGACGGCAGCTCCTCGACGACGAGGGCGCGATGCAGGCCTACGACGATCTCGCGGCGCGTTTCCCCGCCAGCCGGCTCGCCGGTCCCGCCGCGTACGAGTCCGCCCTGATCCGTTTCAAGCAGCGGAAGTACGACGAGGTCATCCGCCGCCTCACCGCCGTGCCGCCCGCGGGCAGCCTGCGCGTCGATGCCGACTGGCTGCTCGCCGAGTCCTATTCGGGCGCAGGGCGGACGAACGAGGCGGTCCAGTACTACCGCCGGATCGCCGAGATGTCGGCGACGGACCCGCGGGCGCCGGATGCCCTGTACCGGCTCGGCCGGCTCCTCCACGAGCGTGGCGACCGCGCCGAGGCCTCGAACGTCCTCCGCTCCCTCGCGGCGCGTCACCCGAAGCATGAAACCGCGCCCGGCGCCCTCCTGGTGTCCGGCTTTGCGCTGGCGGCGGACGGCCACGCCGAGGAGGCGATCGTCGACTGGAGCCGCCTCGCGCGCGACTATGCGGCCTCGCCCCTCGCGGAGGAGGCGCTCTACCAGAAGGGACTCTCGGAAATCCGGCTCAAGCGCGAACCGCAGGCGCTCGAGTCGCTCGGCGATTTGCTGAAACGGTTTCCGAAAACCCGCTTCGAGGCCGAAGCGCGCTACTGGCGGGGCATCATCATGGAGAACGCCGGGGAGACCGCGGCCGCCGAGGAGGAGCTGCGCCGCGCGGCCGCGCTCGATGCGCCGCCGGACGTGCGTCGCAAGATCCGCTACCGTCTGGCCGGCGTCCTGCACAAGCTGAAGAAGCCGAGCGAGGCCGCCGACCTGCTCCAGGGGCTGCTGAACACGCCGTCGCAGGACGACATGTCGCCCGCCCTCCTCGAATGGCTCGCCACGCTGCGCATCGAGCAGGGCGCCTTCACGCCCGCCGCGGAGGCGGCGCAGACGCTGCTCGCCCACACGACCGACGAGTCGTGGGTCCAGATCGGCGGCTGGCTTCTCGGCCGCGCGAGGATCGGGCTCAAGGACTCCGCCGGCGCCGTCGAGGCCTTCGAGAAGGGCGCCGCCGGACGGGGCGTCACCCGCGCCCGCCTCGAGGCCCTGATCGAACTCGGCCGCCTCTATCTCGAGTCCGGCAAGCCGGACCTCGCGGAGGCCCGCTTCAGCGCGGCCGCCGAGCTCGCGTCGGATGCCAAGTTCGCCGACCCGAAGGCCCGTGCGCTCCATGGACTCGGCAGAGCGGCCGCGGCACGGGGACAGTGGGAGGCCGCTTCGCGCTACTTCCTGAGCGTGGCCATTCTCTTCGACCATCCCATCATCTCCGCCGAGAGTCTCTATCGCGCCGCAGGGGCCTTCGAGCACATGAAGCAGTCCGAACGCGCCGCTCAATTGATTCAGGAACTGCGACAGCGCTATCCCGACAGCGAATGGGCCAAAAAGCCCGCGCCGGTCTCCGCGCCCTCCTCCGCCTCCGGTTCCACCAACGCCCCGGCGTGAACCCTTCGCGCGTCGGCGGGAAGGTCCCTATCTGGAGCGGCCCCCGTTCTGTAACCGCATTCTAACCGTCCTTTCGCGTTTCCATTTCGCGTTTTCTTGACACCCGCGCCGGGCAGGCTCAAAATGACAGCAGCGAGGTCGGTCATGGAAATTGTGTTTCGTTGCGGTGCATGCAGCAATGCCGTGCGGACCGAGGGTATGCCGATGGGGGCGTCGGTGGCGTGCCCGGCCTGCTCGG
>CAYXFW010000740.1:0-1752 GCA_964464305.1 uncultured Verrucomicrobiota bacterium | reverse complement strand
ACCAGCCCAACGGCATGTGCGATCCGTTCGAGGTCGAGTTGACCAACGAGAAGGGCCGCACCCTCCGCGTCCGTGTTCGCGGCGCCACCGGAAGCGCGGAGGTGCTCGATGAGTAGGAAAAAGGGTCTGACGCTGATCGAGACGCTTCTGGCCATGGTGATCCTCGGGATCGGCCTGAGCATCCTGGTCTCGTCCGCCGGCCGTGCGCTGAGCGTCGTCAAGCGAACGAGGCACTTTTCCACCGCACGGCACTTGTTCGACATCGTGGAGTTGGAGAACCCGATCCCGGACATCGAGGAGGCGGCGGAGACGACGGAAAGCGGGGGCTTCGACGCCCCCAACGACGCCTACACTTGGACGCGCACCGTCGAGCCCTCGTTCGATTTCGAGGGCGAGGAAACCGGTTACTTCACGATCCGGACGCGCGTGATGTGGAGCGATCGCGGGCATCAATCGTACGAAGAACTGGTGACCGGCGTCTTCTCGGCCGCGGACGAGAAGGGTGCGCGCCCGGACGCGGAGGCGATGGACGCCGAAACCGCCGGGGGCGGTGGCGGCGGGGTTCCGGGCGGAGCGCGGGGCGCCCTGCCGGGCGGACGGGGCGCGCCGGGTACACCCGGAGTTGCAGGCGGCGGACGAGGTGGCGGCCAATTCCCCGGCATGCCCGGCGCCAGCGGCCAGCGCGGAATGGGCGCCCGTGGCGCGGAGGGTGCCGGCATGGGTCGCGGGGCGGGGCGCGCCGGGGCCGGTCGTGCTTTTACGGCGGGCGGCGGACAGGGTGGCGGACGCGGAGGCAGTCGCGGCGGCGCTGCGGGCGGCGGCGGTGGTGGCGCTCCCGCGGGCGGCGGCGGGGGCGGTGGTCCTCCCCCGCCCCCGGGATTCAGGTGACCCATGGCGCTCCGCCCCATGCATGGTCCGGTCGGACATCGGCCTCGTGAAGCCGGTTTCACATTGCTGGAATTGATGATCGCCCTCGCGATCTTCGCCATTGCCTTTGCGATCGTCGGGGCCGCCTTCTTCACCACGACCCGCGCGTGGAACCGGGGCACCCAGGCGTTGGAGGGTCTTCATGAAGGCGACTTCATCATGGATCAATTGGTCTCGGCCTTGCGTTCCGCTGCCTGGTTTCGCACAACGCGCGGGAGCTACGGGTTCTGGATGGAAGACCATGAGGACGGGTACCCGGCGGACCGCATTTCCTGGGTCGCCTCCGGAACGGCCCTGATGCCGCCGGATTCTCCGTACCGCCGGGGCCTGCACCGGCTCACGCTGTCCATCGAGGACTCTGATCTCGGCTCACCCGCCCTCGCCGTACGCGCCATGCCCCCGTTCATCTCGGAGGAGGATATGGAGGAGCCGGAGCCCTGGTTTGCGGGTGGCGACGTGCGCGGGATCGATTGCCGGATCTGGGATGCGGAGGCCGAGGACTGGGCCGACGAATGGGAGTTTACGAACCGGCTTCCGACCCGGATCGAGATCGCGCTCTACTTCGACCCCCCACGCCGCGGGGAGGATCCGATTGTTCTGCGCCGACTCGTGGATATCCCGGTGGCCGGTTTTGCGACGACCGCGGTATCGCGGACGGAGACGAGGCGGAGGTGAGGTGGGGAGTTTCAAGTTTCAAGTTCCAAGTTGCAGGTTTCAAGTTTTCAAGAAGCGAGGCAGGTTTCAGGTGTCGGGTTTCGGGCGTCAGGCGGACAGAGCGGGAGGCGGGAGGCGGGAGTCGCGCTCCCGCCGCCGCGGCTCGGCGTT